>NC_008570.1:652500-802500 GCF_000014805.1 Aeromonas hydrophila subsp. hydrophila ATCC 7966
CCCTCACCCTGGATCTGCTGACCCGGGAGGGGAAATACGAGAACGGCTTCTGCCACGGCCCGGTGCCGAGCTTCTGGCAGGAGGGGGAGTGGGTGCCGGCGGTGGTCAACTTCACCAGCCTGGCCAACCCGGCCCAGGTGGGCAGCGGCTGGAGCGGGCTCAACACCCTGTTCCACGAGGGCGGCCACGCGGCGCACTTTGCCAATGTCACCGGCAACGCCCCCTGCTTCTCCCAGGAGTTCCCGCCCACCTCCATGGCCTACGCCGAGACCCAGTCGATGTTCTGCGACAGCCTGCTGGACGATGCGGACTGGCTCAAGCGCTACGCCAGAAACGCGGCAGGGGAGCCGATCCCCGATGCGCTGATCAAGGCGATGATCGAGGCGCGCCAGCCGTTTCGCGCCTTCAATGAGCGCCAGATCGCGCTGGTGGCCTACTTCGAGCGGGATCTCTACGCCATGGACGAGGCCGAGCGTACCCCGGCCGCAGTGCTGGTACTGGCCCGCCGCTGGGAGCGCAAGATCCTGGGGGGGGAGAGCCCGCGCCCGCTGCTGGCCATCCCGCACCTGCTTAATCAAGAGTCGGCCTGCGCCTATCACGGCTACCTGCTGGCGCTGATGGCGGTGGAGCAGACCCGCGCCTACTTCCTCAAACGCGACGGCTACCTCACCGACAACCCGCGCATCGGGCCGGATCTGGCCGCCCACTACTGGGGACCGGGCAACGGCATGACCCATGACGAGACGCTGCAAAGCCTGACCGGCAAGGGCTTCAGCGCCGGCCCGCTGGCCCGGGCCTGCAACCAGAGCGTGGCCGAGGCGTGGCAGCAGGCAGAGGCCTGCATGGCGGCGGCCCGCCAGCGTCCGCCGGTCGGTGAGGGTGAGCCGCTCAATGCCCGCATCCGGGTGGTTCACGGCGACCAGCTTATCGCCGACAATAGCGGCTCTGAAGCGGCCATGCTGGCCGACTTCGAGTGCTGGATCCGCGACCACTACCAGGAGACGGTGACCAGCCACTGAGGCGCAAGCCGGTGAACATGCGTTATGTCAGACCCCTGCCGCGGCAGGGGTCTGTTTTCATGGGAAGGAGTCGAGGGTGGGAACAACAGCGCGGTGGCGGTGGCTTCTGGCCACGCTGCTGCTGACGGGAGGGCTGGCGCAGCCAGCCCGGGCACTGCAGGCGCTGACCGAGCAGATGCCCCCTTACAACTATCAGCTGGCCGGTCAGCCGGTGAGCGGTTTCTCGGTGGATCTGCTGCATGCCCTGCTGGCGCGCAGCGGCCTGGCGCTGCGCGGTGACATCCAGCTGCAGCCCTGGGCGCGGGCCTATCAGAATGCCCGCTATCAGGCGGGCAGCATCCTCTTCTCGGTGGCACGCACCCCGGAGCGGGAGCAGCAGTTCCAGTGGGTGGGGCCGTTTGGGCCGCGCACCATCAGGGTGTGGCGGCTGAGCTCGCGCACCGACATCCAGCCCCGCAGCCTGCAGGAGGCGAGCCACTACCGGATCGCCGTGGTGCGCAATTCGGCCTCGGCCCAGCAGCTGATCCGTCAGGGGCTGGCGCCGGTCAGCGTCAACAGCGAGGAGGACAAGTTTCGCATGCTGCTGCGCGGCCGGGTGGAACTGGTGACGGCGCTGGATCTGGGGGCCGCCTTTCACATGCACCAGCTGGGCCACGGCTTGGCGGCGCTCACCCCGCTGTTCGTCTATGACGACGGCGAACAGTACTACTTCGCCCTCAACCTGGCGACGGAGCCGGCCAAGGTGCAGGCCCTGCAGCGGGCCCTCGACCAGATGCGCCAGGATGGCTCGCTGGAGGCGCTGCGCCGGCGCTGGCTCAACCTCCATGCATTGCCGCCCGCCCCGGCTAGCGGGGCGACCCCCTCCTGATGCCGGCCCGGGCTCAGCCCTGGATCTTCAGCACGCTGACCGGCTTGTCCTTGAGCGCCACCAGCAACTGGCGGCCCGGCAGCTTGTGGCCGTCGATCATGATGGAGCTGTGGCCGAAGTTGGCCACCAGCCGGCTGCCGTCGGAGAAGCGGGTCTCCTGCACCCGGCCCACCCCGTCACGCCAGCGAAAGCCCACCAGTGCCTTGTCCCACAGCGCCTCGTGCAGCGGGCCGAACTGGCTGTCGAGCCTCACCAGCTCCGGCAGGCGGCTCGCCAGCGTGCTGCGACTCAGGTTGACCAGCGGCGGCGTGTTGTAGAGCAGGCCGAGCAGGGCGCGCTCCTCCTTGATGCCCGGGAATTTCAGGTTGTCCAGCAGCCAGTGGTGGCTGTTGAGCACGGAGTCGTGGAACACCGCCTGATAGAGGGGCAGCCGATCCGCCGGATTGAACACCGTCTTCAGGTAGCGCGGCTTGAGGCGGGCGGGCTGGAAGAAGACCTGCGGCGCCTCGTCCGGCCACCACTTGCCGAGGTAGTAGGGGGACTTGGCCTGTTTGCGCATGGCGGCATCGGTCCAGCCAAAGCCCCAGCTCTGGATGCCGTGGGCAAACAGCAGCGGCTTGCTGGTGAGGGCGTTGCCATCCTCCGAGCCCAGCACCAGCCCGAGCCGCTCACCCACCCAGCTCATGCGGGCGTTGCGGTCGGCGATCATCGCCTGGCTGCCCTGCTGGTGGGCCGGGTTGTAATCGTTGGAGGCCATGGCGGTGCCGTCCACGTCGAGGAACAGGCTGTTGATGCCGCTGGCCTTGGCCAGCTCGCTCATGCGGCTCTTGGCAAACGGCAGGGTGCAGCCCGGGTTGAGATAGACCCCCTCGCCACCAAAGCCCGGCTTGGGCTCGCCGTTGGCCTCGAAGATGGCGCAGCGTTTGCCGATCTCCGGCGGCAGCTGGGCGGTGAGCCAGCTGTCGTTGGTGCCGGGCGCGATGGCGGTATCGTAGGAGTCATAGCTGCCCACCAGATAGCCCTGGCGCTGGGCGGCGGTGAGGGCATAGCCCTGCTGCAGGGCCGCCGTCCACTGCGGGGTGCCGAGCCACAACTTGCGCAGTCCCGCCTGCTGCAGCGCCTCGATCACCGGCAGCGACAGCCCCTGGCCCCAGCGCTCCTGCGCCACCAGTTGCTCGCCGAACTGGCTCTTGACCCACTGCTGGCGCAGGGCCAGCACCTTGCTCTGGGCCTGCGGGCCCTGCTGGGCAGGCAGCGGCAACTGGTCGGCAATCAGCCGGTTGAGACCCGCCATGATCAGCGCCTGCTGCCAGGGCTCTGGCGCATTGGCGGCCAGCGCCTCCCGCTCCTCGCTGTTGAAGCCTTGCAGCCACTCCGGCTTTTGCCGGAGCTTGGCCTGCAGCGCGGGCCAGGCCGTCACATCTTGCCGATCGAGCAGGGCATCGCCCCACAGGTAGACATGACTGGCGCCGATCAGCCGCCGCCCGGCGGGAATGCGGGCGACCTTGTCGGCCAGAGACTGCCAGGCCCCCTCGCTCTGCAGCCACGCCCGGTAGCGGCGGGCGCCGGCCAGCCAGTCATCCCCCACGCTCAGCCGCACCACCATAGGCGCCTGCTGGTTGAAGCTGCTGAATTCATGGCTGGCGCTCAGTTGCAGCCGGCCTCCCTGGCGGCTGAAGCGAAGCCGGTTGTCGTAGGGGGTCTGCAGGATCCAGCTGTAGGTCTGCTTGCCGGCATCCTGGCTCCAGAGCGGCAGCTTGAGGTCGTAATGGGTGTTGAGCTCGGCCAGCTCGTCGCCGACATAGCCGAGCCAGTCGCTGTCGCGCACCGAGAAGCGGCTGCCCTCGCCGAAGGCCAGGGAGAGGTGGGTCTGGTTTTTCGGCAGGCTGAACCAGGCCAGCTGACGGGGACTGTCGCTGACCAGCGTCAGCAAGAGGTCGTCGCCATCCAGCTTGACCTCCACCCTGGCGTCCTGGGCGGGCCAGTGCCAGCTGGCCTGCTGCTCCCCTTGTTGCAACTGATCGACCTGGCGAGCGGGCTGGCCCGCGCTGACCGGGATCTGGTTGACCGAGATGGCCAGGGTATCGGGATCGATGCGGTAACGCTGGGTCTCGCCCTGCAGCGTCAGGGGGGCGGCGGCCAGCGGCGCCGCCAGCAGTGAAATCAACAGCCAGCCCAGTGCTGGCGCCCGTATCGGCAAACCGTTCATGCAACATCCTTGACCTGATTGATGCCATCAGGGTACGCCGACGCCCGCCCCCCGGTACAGCCAAATCTGCTTAACCCATATGGGGTGAATGGCCTCATTCCAGCCCTTTTGGGAGCCATTTTCATGCGGCAAAAAAGCATCATTCGAACCCTCTCTCAGCCCCCGCCAGCACTGGTTTGTGCGACTCCTCCTGCGGGTGTGAACCTCCCGCGCCCATTTTTTCGACGCCCCATATAGGGGGGTGCCAGCCTGCTCGACGGTTTCTAGCATGCCTGCTCACTTTGAACGCAATTCATTGTTTTATAAGGATTGTTTTTGACTGGAGTATCAGTATGAAGAGAGCGAAATGGAAGCCTTGGCTGGGGTTGGGCGCCCTCTTGGCCGGGGTGATCGGCTGGTACCTGTGGCCGCAAGGGGTGGCGCCCGGTCAGGCGGCAGGGGATGAGGAGCGCGCGGCGGATAGCGGCCCGCTGGCGGAGCTCACGCCGCTCGCCGCCATGCCCGCCCCCGCGCTCAAGCCGGCGCCGATCGCAGCCCCCGCCAAGCCGGATCGGCTGCGGGAAGATGGCAGCCAGCAGCTGGAGACCCCCTGGCAGGCGGCCGAGGTGGATGCGGACTTTCCGCTGGCGGAGCCCGGCGATGCGGTCGAGCAACCTCAGCCGATCGCCCTGCAGGGCAGCGATCTGGAGCGGGCCCAGGTGGGTGACAGCGTGGCCCTGCCAATGCCGGACGGCAGCACCCTGCAGGCCAGGGTGACCAAGGTTGAACTGCAGCGAGGCGGGGAGCGCAACTGGCAGGGGGAAATTCGGGTCGACGGTGACAGCTATCCGGTCAATTTCACCGTCGGCAAGCAAGCGACTTTCGGGTTCATCGGCACGCCGCAAGGCAGTTACTCCGTCGAGACCCTGGGAGGCAAGGGCTGGGTTTACAAGAACCCGCCACTGGATCTGGGTCATGGCGGCGATGACGCCCTGATCCCGACTCACCAATAACAACAGAAAAGGAAGATCACATGCAGAAAACCACCTTGGGGATCATGATTGCGGGATTGCTCGGGGCGACCCCGGTGCTGGCGGAAACCATCGACCTGATGGTGCTGCACAGTCCGGGGCTGGCGGCCCGCTATCAAGGGGACGCCCAGACCCGGATCCAGCACATGATCAACGTCACCAACCAGATCTATGCCGCCAGCGGCCTGGATCTGACGGTGCGGGCCGTGCACGACCAGCAGGTCAATTACCCGGATGGCGGCACCGACAAATCCGCGCTCAACGCGGTGACCTACCAGCAGGATCCGGCTTTCAAGCAGGTACCGACCCTGCGCACCCGTTATGGCGCCGACATGGTGGTGCTGATGCGCCCCCAGACCGGTGACCACGGCAGCTGCGGGCTGGCCTGGGTTGGCGGTTCCGCGACCTATACCGATGGCAGCAAGGCGTATGCCGACGGGGATGTCTCCCAGGATGCCGGCAGCATGTTCAGCCATGTCACGGCCACCGGCTGTGGCGACGTGGTGCTGGCGCACGAGCTGGGCCACAACATGGGGCTCAACCACTCCCGCCTGCAAGATGGCACGGGGGGCACTTATCACTATGCGTTGGGGCACGGGGTGCGGGGTTCCTTCGCTACCGTGATGGCTTATCCCTCCAGCTTCGGGGTCTACAGCCACGAGTACAAGTTCTCCAGCCCTGACCTGATCTGCAAGGGGCAGCCGTGCGGCGTGGATTACCGGGATCAGGCCAACGGAGCCGATGCGGTGCGGGCGCTGAGGGTGACGACGCCGCAGATCGCCGCCTTCTATCCCACCATGGTGACGGAAGCGCTGCCGGATCTGGGCGAGCTGGAGCGCTCCCTCGAGACCCGGCGCCAGGACTTGGCGGCGGCTCAGGAGCACTACAGCCAGCAGGTGGCGGCCAGAACCGCCCTGCAGGATCGCCAGCAGACGCTCAAGGGCAATTTTGATCGCTACCAGCGCGAGCTGAGCCAGCTGAACCAGCGCAACCGCCAGACGGTGCAGGAGATCAACCGGCTGGTGCGCGAGCACAACAGCTACAACGGCAGCTACGGCCCGGAAGAGTATCGCCGGATCCGCGCCATCCAGGCGAGCCTGAGCGCCCGCATCGATCAGCTGCACGATGAGAACAACGCCATCATTCGCCAATCCAACGAGATCAGCCAGCGCTACCAGGCCGAGGTGAACGAGTACAACGGCAGCTGGGATCGCTACAACCAGCTGGTGGCGGCGGTGAAGAGTGCCGACGGCAAGGTGGACGAGGCGCGCCGCGAGCTGGAGCTGGCCGAGCACAGGTATCAGCTGGCGCTGGCCCGCCAGCCGGCCGAGACGCAGCCGGCCTGATGCAACAAGGGCGCCCCGCAACAGGCGGGGCGCCCTTGTTGTCTGTCAGAGGAGCCGACCGGGCAAGCCCGGCCGGCTCTTTTTTTGCTGGCTGGCGTCAGTCAGCCTATTTGGCTGCGGGTTTCGCATTCGTGGTCAACTGGGCGAGGGCGGCCTGCACCGCGGCTGCCAGCTGGGGATCGCGTCCCGCCAGCATGTCGGCCGGGGTCAGCACCACCTGCACGTCGGGGATCAGCTCCTGGTTCTCGTACAGGGTGCCGTCGGGGTTGCGCAGTCCCAGGGTCGGGATGCCGTAGGCAAGGCCCGGGATCAGCCTGGAGGTGTGGGCGTACACCATGGTGCCGGTGCCCGGCACCGGCTCACCGACGATGGGGCCCACCTTGAGGGTGCGGTAGTACTGGGGAAAGGCCGAGCCTTCCGAGTAGCTGCCCGCATTGACCAGCACCACCGAGGGCTTGGTCCACTGGCGGGTGGCGGCATCCGTCTCCCCCTTGCCAAGGCGTGGCCAGCTGCGGGCCATGCCCTGGGCGCTGCCGCTGCCGGTCAGGAACTCCACCAGGGTGTTGGCCAGATAACCCCCCTTGTTGAAGCGCACGTCGACGATCAGCGCCTCGCGGTTGCGCTGGCGACCGAGGGCGTCGGCCACCACCTCCTCATAGACGGCGCTGCTCATCTCCGGCAGATAGACATAGCCGACCCGCCCCTGACTCAACTGCTCCACCTGGCTGCGGCGCTTGGCGATCCAGCCGTCGAGCTGCAACTGATATTCCTGCTGCAGGTCGATGGCGGTGACCTCCAGCTGGCTGGGCTCCTTGGCCCCCTTGGGCAGCACAGTGAGCGCCAGCCGCTGGCCGGCCTGGTGGTTGAGCAGGGCATCCAGCTCGTTGAGGCTGTGCAGCTCGGTGCCGTTGACGGCCAGCAGGCGGGCGCCCGGCGCGAGATCCGTCTCCTGCTCCAGCGGGCCGCCGGCCAGCAGGGCGTCGAGCTCGACCGCTCCCTGCCGCTCGCGCCAGTAACCACCGAGGCTGGCGGTCTCGTCCGGCATGCGCAGGGAGGGGGCCGGGCCGCTGCCCCAGGTGTGGGAGACATTGAGCTCGCCGGCCAGCTCCGCCAGCAGGTTGCCGAAGTCACGATCGTTGCTGATGCCGGGCAGCAGGCGGCGATAGGCGGCCACATAGCCGTCCCAGTCCACCCCGTTCATGTCGGCCCGGTAGAACTCGTCCCGGGTGAGGCGGGTGATCTGGTCGAAGGCTGCGCTCATCCGATCCTGCCAGCTGGCGGTGATCAGCAGATTGAAGGGGTGGCTGCTGGCCTCGCCGGAGCGGGTATCGATGAGGGCGATTTCCCCCTCCCGCACCAGGGTGGCGAGGCTGGCATCCTGGTTGAGGCTGGCCAGTGCCGGCCCCGGCTGCTCGGCAAACAGCAGCTTGGTTTCCCCCTTGCGCAGATCCTGGGCGTAGCCCTTGATCTCGCTCTCGCCGTTGGCGTCCATCACCTCCACCAGATAGATCAGATGATCGTCGACGATGCGACTGGCGAGGATGGGGCCCTCTGGCTGTAGCTGGATCGCCTCCCGGTGTGCCAGGCGGTCAGCTTCGAAGCCGTAACCGGCCTTGGGCGGCGCCTGTTCGGCGATGAAGTCGCTCTTGGCGGCGCGACTGCTGTAGAGACCGAGCAGGCTGCCACCGAGGGGCTCGCCATCGGCACCCAGTACCCCGTACTTGGTGGATTGCCAGTAGAGGATGCCGCCGTCCTGACTCCAGGCAGGCTCGCCATCCCGATAGCCGTTGAGGCTGACGTTGACCGGCTTGGCCTTGGCATCCCGGGTATCGATGACGGCGATCTCCTGCTGGGCGGAGTCGGGCTGGATGGTCAGCGCCAGGTGGCGTGAATCGGGGGCAAAGGCCAGCTCCACCGCGTGACGGGAGGGGTTGAACTCGGCCGCGACCAGCTGGCGCTGCTTGCCGCTGGCCAGATCCAGCAGATGGACGGCCTGGCCATCCACCACGAAGGCGAGCTGTTTGCCGTCGGGGGAGAGGGTCGGCACGCTGATGGCGGCGCCCGGAATGGCCAGCAGTTTCTCCTCGGTCAGGGGGCCGGGGTCGCTGAACAGCTTGTCCGGCTGCCCCTTCTTGAGGCGGTACAGCGCTGCCGGCCCCTCCTGTTCGGAGAGGTAGATGAGCTCCTGCTCTTTATCCAGATAGCGCGGCGCCGACTGCTCGCTGGGATGGCGGGTGAGCTGGCGTACCCGCTCGCGCCGGGTATCGACCGCATAGAGATCCCCCTGGCTGACCAGGATCACCTCTTCTCCGTCCTGGCGGGCGATGGCCTCGTCGATGGGGCCGGGCTGCCAGCTCTGCTCGGCCGGCACCTTGGCGAACAGCGGCTGGATGACGAGCTTGCGCGGGGTGTCGCTGCCGGCATCGAGGCGGTAGAGCTCCCCCTGCCAGGACCAGACCAGATCCCCCTGGCGGGAGGCACTGAGGCCGCGCACCGGGTGGCCCTTGAAGTGGGTTAGCTGGCGATCCTGGCCGCTGGCCAGATCCCGTTGCCAGACGTTGAAATCACCGCTGCGCTCGCTCAGGTAGTAGAGTTGCTTGCCCTGCTCATCCCAGACCGGATCGCTGGCGGCCACCCTGTCTTCGGTCAGCTGGCGATGCTGTTTACCATCGAACAGCCACAGACGGGAGACGGCAAACGAGTGCTGGTGCTTGCGAAACGGCTGATCCATGCCCGGCATCTGGTAGGCCAGCTGGCTGCCGTGGGGGCGGGCCAGGGTGGCGGGCAGGGGCTGGGCCGGGGTCAGCGGGCCGCCGGCAACCGGCGTCCAGTAGAGGTTGCCGGCCTGGTAGCCTTCCGCCACGAAGTGATCGGCGTCGGGGTCGGTCAGGCGCTGGCTGCTCAGCAGCAACTGCTTGCCGTCGGCGCTGAAGGCCTGGGGCAGATCGGGGCGCGAATCGCGGGTCAGCCGCACCATCTCGCCGCCGTGGCTCGGCACCACGAACACGTCTTCGTTGCCGTAGAGGTTGGCGGCAAAGGCTATGAGTTTGCCATCCGGCGACCAGAGCGGGCGCTGGCTCAGGTAGTTGCCGTCGGTGAGGGGCACAGCGGGGCCGCCATCCCCCGCGCTCAGGTAGACGCGGCCCTGCCAGGTGAAGGCAAGCTGCTTGCCGTCGGGGGAGAGGGCGGGCTCGCGCAGCCAGAGCGGCTCGGCCGCCTGCAGGGAGGAGCAGAGCAGCAGGAGCAGCAGGGAGAGTCGGTATCGCATCGTGAGGTTCCTGAGAGGTGAAAAGCGCCTTATCTTCCCCCAATGTCCCGCCCGGGACTATCCCGAGATAGGGGGTTATCCCGTTGTTTTGGCAGTTAATTGTAACAATCTATAAAAGATGGCGCGGGATATGTTTCTCTGGATATATTGAGTATTGATGGCGATCCAATATGATGGCGCTCGCCCGCCACACGAGGCGGTGCAGTTCAGATGATTTGGTAACAGAAAAGCCCTTACCAGAGGCTTGCCGAGGGATGGAATGAGAGCCGTATTACTGTGTTTGCTGGGGCTGTGGCCCGCATTGAGTTTTGCCACCCTGTCCGCCGATATGGTGGTGGTGAAGAAATCGAGTTATAGCCTGACCCTGATGAAGGATGGCAAGGAGGTCAAACGCTACTGGATAGCTCTGGGTCCGGCTCCCAAGGGGCACAAGCAGCGGGAAGGGGATCAGCGCACGCCGGAAGGCCGTTACATCCTCGACTACAAGAAGACCAACTCCAACTATTACAAGGCCATCCACATCAACTACCCGAATCTGGACGACATCAAGGCGGCCAACGAGATGGGTGTGCGACCGGGCGGCATGATCATGATCCACGGTCAGCGCAACAGCATAGGCAACACCCGCCTGCAGCCGTCCAACTGGACCAATGGCTGCATCGCCATGCTCAACAAGGATCTGGACGAAGTGTGGAACGCCATCGAACCCGGCACCCCCATCGTCATTCAGCCCTGACTCTCTGCAGCGCGCCACCTCCGGGTGGCGTTCTGTTTTTTGGGCCCTCTGTTCTGCTCTATCTTCTCTTTACCCGCAGCCTCTTGGTATCCGTCCCCGTGCTGTGCTAGTTTTTCCGGCTCGCCGTGGACGCAACAAGGATGATCCCATGCCATCAGCAACCTGCTCCCGGCCCGTCGGGGCCGAGAGTACCCGCGCGCTCTGGTGGCGCGCCTCCATCGATATTCTGCCGCTCTCCGTCTCGGTGATCCCCTGGGGGATCCTGTGCGGTGCCCTGGCGCTGCAGGTGGGGCTGAGCCCGCTGCAGGCCCAGCTGATGTCGCTGCTGGTCTATGCCGGCGCCGCCCAGCTCTCGGCCACCACCCTGTTCGGGGCGGGTACGCCGCTGCTGCCCATCATGGGCTCCACCTTCGTCATCACCTCCCAGCACCTGCTCTACGGCTTCACCTTTCGCCGCGACGTGCTGCCGCTCTCCCTGCGCTGGCGCGCCAGTCTGGCCTTCTTTCTGACCGACGAGATGTTCGCGGTGGCGCTCAAAGACCGGGAGCGCAGCGGCCGCTTCGACCCGGCCTATGCGCTCATCGCCGGCTTCGTCTTCTATCTGTTCTGGAATGCGGCGACCCTGCTCGGCATCGCCGCCGGCCAGTACATCGACGGGCTGGATCAGATGGGGCTGGACTTCGCCATCGCCGCCACCTTCATCGCCATGACCATTCCCGCCATGAAGAACCTGCCCATGGTGGCGGCCACCCTGGTGAGCGGTGCCATGGCGCTGCTCACCAAGCCGCTGCTGGCGGAGGTCTACATCATCATCTCGGCGCTCTCCGGCATGCTGGTGGGTTATGTGCTGCACCGGATGAGGAGGTAATCATGAGCTGGCTGATGATAGGCCTGCTGGCCCTGATCACCTTCTTCAACCGCTTCGCCTTCTTCTCGCGGCTGACCCGCTATCAGCCGGGTGCCGAGATGGGGGCCTTCCTCAGCTTCTCGGCCCAGTCGGTGCTGACCGCCATCTGGCTGCCCATCGTCTTCAGCTACCAGCCTGGCATTGGGCTGAGCTGGGATCCGGACTACCTGGTCGCCACCCTGCTGGTGACGGTACTGACCTTGCTGCGGCTGCCGACCCTGCTGGTGGTGGTGGTCGGCATGGGGGGCTTCTTCCTGCTGCGCTGGCAGGGAGGCGTGGCCCAGTTGCTGCCCTGGTTGGGCTAGGCCCGTGATCTTGCATGGCGGATGTCTTCATTGGATATCCGCCATGTTGTGAATGTCACTTCAAAAAACACCTCTCAAGTGTGAGGATTTAGCTCCCATCCGTCGAGGAGCGAGCCATGTCCTTCACCGAAACCTGTCAGCGCATCGTGCGCGATCCCCTGCTGTCACCGGCCCAGAAGAGCCATGCCCTGGCGCTGGCCGCCGAAAATGCGCTGCCCTATCCCGAGCTGCCCGCCGAGGTGAGCGAGGCGATGGCCAAGGGCTTTGTCTGCGACATGTTCGAGGGGCACGCCCCCTACAAGCCGCGCTATGTGCTGCCGGATTACGAGAAGTTTCTGCGCCAGGGCTCGGCCTGGCTGGAGCTGGCACCGCCGCAGGATTTCGACGAGGCGCTCGATGCCCTGCGCATCCTCTACCACCATGTGCCCTCCGTCACCGGCATGCCGGTCTGGCTGGGCCGGCTCGACCACCTGCTGCTGCCCTTCGTCGGTGAGCTGGATGACGAGGCGCTCTATCGCAAGCTGAAGGGGTTCTGGATCTACCTGGACCGGGTGCTGCCGGATGCCTTCATGCACGTCAACATAGGCCCGGACGACAACCGGCTCTGCCGCCTGATCCTGCGTATCGACGGCGATCTCAAGCAGGTGGCCCCCAACCTCACCCTGTTCCACGATCCGGCGCAGACTCCGGACAGCCTGTTGCTGCAGGGGGTGAAGAACATAGCGGCCTGCAGCAAGCCCCACATCGCCAACTACCCGCTGCATCGCAACACCTTCGATGAGCGCGGCTTCGGCATCGTCAGCTGCTACAACGCCCTGCCCCAGGCGGGTGGCGCCAACACCCTGGTGCGGGTCTCCCTCAAGCGGGTGGCCGAGCAGGCCCACGGCATCGACGACTTCCTGGGCTGCCTGCTGCCCCACTACTGCCGCCTCGCCTCCCGTCTGATCGAGGCGCGTGCCGCCTTCCTGCACCAGGAGTCCGGTTTCTTCGACAGCTTCCTGGTGCAGGAGGGGCTGCTGGAAGAGGATCGCTTCGTGCCCATGTTCGGCATTTACGGCATGGCCGAGGCGGTCAACCTCCTGATGGACAAGGAGAACCTGCCGGAGCGCTACGGCCGGGACGAAGAGGCGAACCAGCTGGGCTACCGCATCTCGGCCCAGCTCGCCCGCCACGTGAGCGAAGCGCCGCAGGTGCACGCCTGGGGTGGCCGCGCCCTGCTCCACTCCCAGGGCGGGCTCAGCGTGGATCGCGGGGTGACCCCCGGGGTACGCATCCCCTATGGCGAGGAGCCGGATCCCGCCAGCCACATGCTGGCGCTGGCGCCCCACCACGGCTTCTATCACTCCGGGATCAGCGAGATCCTCACCCTGGATCCCACCATCCGCCAGAACCCGCAGGCGCTGCTGCAGCTGTGCAAGGGGGCGCTCGCCATCGGCATGCGCGAGTTCACCGCCAACGTGGCGGACAGCGATCTGGTGCGGGTGACCGGCTACATGATCCGCAAGAGCGACGTGGCCCGCTTCGCGACCGAGGGCTCGCGGCTGCAGACCACCTGCCTCGGCGCCGAGGCGAGCGAACTGACCGGGATCCGCCAGCGGGCGCCGCGGGTGGTGGGGCGCGAGGCGACCCTGTGTGACTACTGAGTACGGCAGACGGGCAGGGGCGGCGCGCACCGCGACGGTGAGCCGCTGGCTGCCCTTCTCCTGCGTGGACGGCCCCGGCAACCGGCTGGTGCTGTTTCTGCAGGGCTGCAACTTCGCCTGCCCCGGCTGTCATAACCCGCACACCATCGGCCTCTGCGATCACTGCGGCGACTGCGTGCCGGGCTGCCCGAGCGGAGCGCTGACCCTGCACGAGGGGCGGGTGAGCTGGCAGGCGGCGCGCTGCACCGACTGCGATGCCTGTCTCGATCTCTGCCCCCGCAGCGCCAGCCCCAAGACAGCTGCCATGACGGTGGCCGAGGTGCTGGCTCTGCTGCGCCGCTACGGCCCGCTGCTGAGCGGGATTACCGTCTCCGGCGGTGAGGCCACCACCCAGTTGCCGTTCGTGATCGCGCTGTTCACGGCCATCAAGGGGGCGGCGGATCTGGCCCATCTCGACTGCCTGCTCGACAGCAACGGTTCGCTCGCCGAGGCCGGCTGGCAGCGGCTGCTGCCGGTGCTGGACGGCGCCATGATCGACCTCAAGGGGTGGGGTGACTCTGTGCATCACATGCTGGCCGGCTATGGCCGCGAGCGGGTGCTGGCGTCGCTGCAACTGCTGGCGCAGGCGGGCAAGCTGGCGGAGGTGCGCCTGCTGCAGGTACCGGGGCAGAGCGATTATCTCGTCGCCGACGGCACGCTGGAGGGCGGGCTCGCCGCCTTCTTGCGCGCTCTCGGGCCCGTGCCCATCCGCCTCAACGGCTTTCGCCATCACGGCGTGCGCGGGGCGGCGCAGGGCTGGCCAGAGGCGACGCGAGAGGAGCTGGAGCAGTTGGCCGCTGCGCTGGCGGTGGCCGGGCTCGGCCCGGTCAGCCTGCCGCCACTGCTCTGAATAGCCGGGTGCTAATCAATTGATCGCAAAGGGATTTGATACTACAAGGCAAGATTGGACGGCGAACCGAGCGGTTCGGCGTGGCTTTTTTGCTGCCTGAGTCTTGAGATGACGTAACTGTGATTGCTGTCTATTTGAGCTCTGCGAGGTGGCGGCTAGAATGGGTCAATCGCCCACCATCAACAGACGAACATGAGTGAATCCAACGCCTTATATCGAGTGCAGTTCATTTGTCACAACGAGCGTTACGAAGTCTATGTCAGGGAAGTGAGCCAGGGTCAGCTGTTCGGCTTCATCGAGATCGCCAACTTCGTGTGGGACAACCACACGGCGCTCATCGTCGACCCCAGCCACGAGAAGTTGAAGAGTGAATTTGCCGACGTCAATCGCACCATGATCCCCATGCACCACGTGCTGCGGGTCGATCAGGTGCGCAAGCAGGGGGCCGCCCGCATCACCGAACTGGGCAACAACGTCTCTCCCTTCCCCAGCCCCATCTACACCAAGAAACCCTGACACTCGCCATGTCCGGCCAGCATGTGCCGGGCATGGTCGCCCTCATCCCAGCTCGCGGGCCAGTTGCAGGATGCGCTGGCGAAACCAGCGCCGGGCCGGCTCTTCTCCGGCCGGGCCGTACCACACCAGGCTGTGGGTGACGGCGCCGTAATCGAAGGGCACCGGCCTGCTCACCAGAGCGTGGGGGGCCGCCTGCTCGGCCCAGCCACCGATGGCGGTGAGGATCAGATCGCTCTGGCGCAGCAGGGCTGCCGCACTGCCAAAATCCGGCAGGATGGCGGCAATCTGCCGGCGCACCTGCAACTGGGCCAGGCTCTGTTCGAAGAAGGGGTTGGCCAGCTCCTGATCGCGAATGGCGATATGGCGCCAGCTCAGGTAGGCATCGAGATCCCAGGATCGCGCCAGCGCCGGGTGATCCGCGCGCAGCAGGCAGACCAGCTTGTCTTCGCGCAGGGTCTCCCACACCAGCCCTTGCTGGCGGGGCAGCGGCTGGCTCTGATCGTGGGGCAGGATCACGAAGTCCAGCTTGCCCGCCGCCAGGGCAGCCAGCCCCTGCTCATCCTTGTTGCGAATGTCGGGCACCAGGCCCGGCACCTCGCGCATCAGCTGCGCCAGAATGGGCCCCATGGGCCAGACCATGCCGCTCTCGCGCAGGGCGAATGTCAGCTGCCCCTGCCAGCTGGCGGGATCGAACCCGCCCTGGCCGGTGAGGCCGTTCAGCTCGCTCAGCAGCCGGTGCAGGGTAGGGCCGAGCCGCTCGGCGAACGGGGTCAGCAGCAGCTGGTTGCCCTGGCGGTAGAGCAGCTGATCACCGAGCAGATCCCGCAGCTGGTTGAGAGTCTTGCTGACGGTGGAGGGGGTGGTGCAGAGCCGCTCGGCGGTGCGGGTGACGCTCTGGCTGTCGAGCAGCAGGTGCAGGGTAACCAGATGGCGACCGCCGAGGCGGGAGAGGGCAATGAGATCCATAACGGTTCCACAAGCAAACGGGACAAACAAAAAGCCCCGCCTGAGCGGGGCTTGCGGGGATCAGCCCTTGAGCACGGCGGCCATGGCGTCGGCCACGTAGTCGACGTTGCGGCTGTTGAGGCCCGCCACGCACATGCGACCGGAGCGCACCAGGTAGACGGCGAACTCCTCGCGCAGGCGATCCACCTGCTCCGGGGTGAAGCCGGTGTAGCTGAACATGCCGCGCTGGTTGATGAAGTAGCTGAAGTCACGGCCCGGCACCTTGGCACTCAGCACCTCGAACAGCTTCTCGCGCATCGCCTTGATGCGGGTGCGCATCTCGGTCACCTCACCGACCCACATGGCGTGCAGGCTGGCGTCGTTCATCACGGCCGCAGTGATCTGACCGCCGTGGGTGGGGGGGCTGGAGTAGTTGCGGCGCACGGTGGCCTTCATCTGGCCCAGCACGCGGCTCGCCTCTTCGGCATCCTGGCAGATGACCGACAGGCCGCCACAACGTTCGCCGTAGAAGGAGAGGTTCTTGGAGAAGGAGTTGCTGACGAAGAAGCTGACGCCGGCGGCCACCATGGCGCGAATGGCGTAGGCATCCTCTTCCAGCCCGTCGCCGAAGCCCTGATAGGCGATGTCCATGAAAGGAATGAGATTCTTCTCGACTACCAGCGCGATCACCTGGTCCCACTGGGCGCGAGAGAGATCCACCCCGGTCGGGTTGTGGCAGCAGGGGTGCAGCAGCACGATGCTTTTTGCCGGCAGGCTGCTCAGGCAGTCGATCATGGCGTCAAACTGCACGCCGCCGGTGGCCGCATCGTAGTAGGGGTAATCGTGCACCTTGATGCCGGCGCCCTCGAACATCGCTTTGTGGTTGTCCCAGGTGGGATTGCTGACCCACACCTCGGAGGTCGGGAAGTAGCGCTTGAGCAGATCGGCGCCGATCTTCAGGGCGCCCGAGCCACCGATGGTCTGGATGGTGGCGATGCGACCCGCCTTGACCGCTTCGTGGTCGGCACCGAACAGCAGGTGCTGCACTGCGGTGCGGTAGTTGGCGGCGCCTTCCATCGGCTGGTAGGGGCGGGGGGCCGGGGCGGCGGCGCGCTGGGCTTCGGCCTGCTGTACCGAGGCCAGCAGCGGAATGCGGCCTTGCTCGTCGTAATAGAGGCCGATCCCCAGGTTCACCTTCTGCTCGCGGGTGTCTTTGTGGAAGGTCTCGACCAGGGTCAGGATGGGGTCGCCAGCATAGGCATCGACGTGTTCAAACATGGGGGGTCCTTGCGAAATGGAATCCAGGGTATGGCGATCAATGATCGGCGGTCATCATGGCGTAAAGCCGGCGAGGGCTCAAGTCTGAAAGGGGCGGGGGCCGTGGGGCCGACGCCGCCCAGCCGTCAACGGGATGAGGCGGGGCTACGCATGGCCCCATCCACCGGCCCTACTTCAGATAGGATCGCAATACCCGCACCACCTGATCCAGATCCTCCAGCCGCTCGGCCGGGGTCGCCTCTTCGGCGCCGAGATGCTCGCGCATGTGGCCCTCCAGCACCTCCAGCATCAGGCCGTTGACGGCGCCGCGAATGGCCGCGATCTGCTGCAAGATGGCGGCGCAGTCGCTCTCCTGCTCCAGCGCGCTCTCCAGTGCCCCTGCCTGCCCCTTGATGCGGCGCACCCGCGCCAGCAGCTTCTTCTTGCCGTGAATGGTGTGTGACATGCAGGATCCTCTCGATCAATAAAACTATACTGGGGTATAGTATATTGCATTGTCGTCCTCAGGAGAAATCCATGTCATCCCTCGCCTCATCCCACTGCCACCAACCCGTCGTCCACGAAGGGAATCCGCTGGCCGAACAGAAGACCCGCTGGGCCGTGCTGCTGACCGTCATCATGATGGTGGCGGAGATCGGCGGCGGCTGGTTCTACAACTCCATGGCGCTGCTGGCCGACGGCTGGCACATGAGCTCCCACGCGCTGGCGCTCGGCCTGTCGGTGCTGGCCTACCGCGCCGCCCGCCACTTCGCCCGCGACCACAGATTCAGCTTCGGCACCTGGAAGATCGAGGTGCTGGGGGGCTTTACCAGCGCCCTCTTGCTGGTGGGGGTGGCCGGCATGATGCTGTTCGAGTCGGTGTTCCGGCTGCTGGATCCCAGCCCGATCCACTATCAACAGGCCATCGTCATCGCCATCGTTGGCCTGCTGGTGAACCTGGCCTGCGCCTGGCTGCTCAAGGATGACCACGGTCATCACCATGGGCACGGTCACGACCACCATCATGATCATCACGACCACGCTCACCCGCACGATCATGGCCAGCATCACGGTCATCAGGATCTCAACCTGCGCGCCGCCTACATCCACGTGCTGGCGGATGCGGCCACCTCGGTGCTGGCGATTCTGGCGCTGGTGGGGGGCATGTTGTGGGGGGCCGACTGGCTGGATCCCCTGATGGGCATAGTGGGGGCCGGACTGGTTGCGGTGTGGGCCTGGGGCCTGCTGCGCGACTCCGGCCGGGTGCTGCTGGATGCCGAGATGGACGTGCCGCTGGTGGCGGAGATCCGCGAGGTGATTGCCGAGTTGCCGGATGCCGAAGTGCGCGATCTGCACGTCTGGCGGGTGGGGCAGCAGCAATATGCCTGCGTGCTCTCCCTGCTGATGGCGGCGCCGGTTGCCGCCAGCGAGATCCGCGCCCGGCTCGCCATCCACGAGGAGCTGGTGCACGTCACCATAGAAGTGAGCGCCGCCTGATCCTGGCCGGTTGGCCGCCCGCAACAGCAGGAAGGGGCCAAGGCCCCTTCCTGTTTTTCTGGCTCAGTGCGGCTGGCCCTGCACATCCTCCGGTTTGTGCTGCCAGATGGCGCCGAGCAGCAGTTTGAGCAGCAGCTCGGGCGGGTTGTCCAGCAGCCGGCCCGACTCCAGCAGCAGGTGGCCGTCGGCCCGAAAGCCGAGGCTGGCGTGGATGGTGCCCTCCTCGCCGCACACCTGGATCAGCCCGCTCAAACTGCCGCGCTCCCCCGGCTGGCAGCGCAGCCGCAGCTCCCGTGGCTCCCCCAGCAGGGTAAAGGCCCGGGCGAGGGGCGGGGTATCCTCATAATCCGGCCAGTTGAAGAAGTGGTACTGCTCGGCGAGCGTCCCCGCCTGCTGACAAAATTGGTCAAACAGCTGGGCAATCTCTTGATACTCCTGGTCCAGCCGTCTGGCCTGCTCTTCAATCCGCTTCATCTGTCGTGGCTCCCTCTCTCTTGCCGTATCCACTTATCCATTTGATCGGAAATCAATTTTTCCAGACATCATGGCTCTGCCCGCAGGTATGTGCCGAATCGGGCGGCAGGTCTGTGAGCCCGATCCGATTTTCGTTATGAAAACGTTATCTTGTTGAAAGCGGTTAACTTTTTTGCCCCCCTGCTCACATTTGAAACGATTTCTGCTGATTAATATGGCACCGCTCGGCAATGACCGGGTACTCGGATATCGAGACTAACTACAGCGGGAATTATAAAAAAATGGATATGAAAAAGACCAAAGTGGCGCTGGTAACAGCCTCACTGCTCGCGCTTTTGTCCGGCTGCAATGACAACAGCTCCTCCCCCTCCACCCCTGACCCCACGGACGGCCCCGTCGCCCGTCTGCCCAATGTGCAACCCCCTGCCGAGCAACTGGTAGCCGGGCCCGATCAGGCGGTGATCGCCCTGGTGGATACCCAGACCAGTGCGGCTCGCGGGGTCACTGGCCCCTTCGCCAACTACAGCCTGCACCTGTGGAACAACGACGCCTGCAGCGCCACCGCCGAGAGCGGCCTCAACGCAGGCTGGGACGACAAGGTCAACACCCCGGCCGCGGCCGACGGCTTCGGCCCGAGCTGGGTGGTGCCCCTTAGCAAGCTGGAAGGCTGCATCAACTTCATCGCCCGCAACGGCGATCTGGCCAACCTGACCGGCAGCGACATGAAGGTGGTCTTCAGCGATCACCCGGACCGCACCGTGGCCATCGTCGCCGGCAAGAACGAGATCTTCGGCAGCCGCGCCGAGGCCTTCACCGCCGCCTTCGGCGTGGCGGGCGCCAGTGCCCACCTGATCGACGGCAACACCCTGATCTGGCAAGGGGGCAAGGACAAGCCCCATGTGCGCCTCTATTACACCGAGTCCGGCACCATCAAGGCCAATGCCGAAGGGGTGTTCGACTTCCCCTACATCACCCTTGCTCCGACCAGCCTGACCGCCGAGCAGCAGGCCAAGTATCCGCATCTGAAGGATGCCGCCGCCTTCGCCCTGCCGGCTGGTAAAGATCTCAAGCCGCTGCTCAAGGGTGAGCTGGTGGCCATCGGCACCGATGCCGACGGCATTCTGCAGGGGGCGACCCTGGTGCAGAGCGCCGGCGCCCTCGATGCCCTCTACAGCGAAGCGGCTACCAAGCTGACTTATGGCGCCGTGGTCGAGGGGGGCAATGTCACCTTCCGGCTGTGGGCGCCGACCGCCAAGTCGGTCAAGCTGGCGCTGTTCGACGGCCAGCACAAGCCGCTCGGCGAGCGCACCATGACCCTGGACGAGGCCAGCGGCAGCTGGAGCGTGCAGGGCGGCAGCGAGCTGGTGGGCAAGTTCTACCGCTACGACATCCAGGTCTATCACCCGGTCAGCCGCAAGCTGGAATCCTATCAGGTGACCGACCCCTACTCCCTGAGCCTGGCGATGAACTCCGAGTTCAGCCAGGTGGTGGATCTCAACGATCCGGCTCTCAAGCCGGAAGGGTGGGACAGCCTCAAGGCGCCCCACAGCCAGCAGAACCCCGCCGACATCACCATCTATGAGGCCCATGTCCGCGATCTGACCGGCAACGACGACTCCACCCCGGCCGAGCACCGCGGCAAGTTCCTCGGCCTGACCGATACCGACACGGCGCCGGTCAAGCACCTGCAGGCACTGGCCAAGAGCGGCGTCAGCCACCTGCACCTGCTGCCGGTGTTCGACATCGCCACCGTCAACGAGGATCCGGCCAAGGTCGCCAACATCAGCGACGATTTTGGCAAGCTGTGCCAGGTCAACCCCGAGGTGCAGAACTCCAAGTTCGCCGGCTACTGCAGCAGCGGCCAGACCATCGAGGCCGTGCTCGGCGATCTGCAAGGGAGCGACAGCAAGGAGAACCCGCAGGTGCAGGAGCTCTACGGCTATCTGCGCGGCGTCGACTCCTTCAACTGGGGCTATGACCCTTACCACTACACCACCCCGGAAGGCTCCTACGCCACCAACGCCGAGGGCAGCCAGCGCATCCTGGAGTTCCGCGAAATGGTCAAGGCCATCAAGCAGAACATCGGCATGAACGTGGTGATGGACGTGGTCTACAACCACACCAACGAGGCGGGCCTGGGGCCCAAGTCGGTGCTCGACAAGATAGTGCCCTGGTACTATCAGCGCCTCAATCCGGAGACCGGCTCGGTGGAGAACTCCACCTGCTGCTCCAACACGGCGCCGGAACACGCCATGTTCGCCAAGCTGATGGATGACTCCCTGGTCACCTGGGCGCGCGACTACAAGATCGACGCCTTCCGCTTCGACCTGATGGGCCACCACCCGAAAGATCAGATGGTGCAGGCGCTGGCTGCGGTGAAGCAGGTCAACCCGGAGATGTACTTCTACGGCGAGGGCTGGAACTTCGGCGAGGTGCAGGATGACAAGCGCTTCGTGCAGGCGACCCAGAAACACCTGGCCGGCACCGGCATCGGCTCCTTCTCCGACCGGCTGCGGGATGCGGTGCGCGGCGGCAGTCCGTTCGACGGCGGCGACACGATTCGCAAGACCCAGGGCTTTGGCAACGGCGCTCTGGTGGATGCCAACGAGATGGATGGCGTAGATCGCGCCACCGCTCTGCATCAGGCCGATCTGGTGCGCCTCGGCATGGCCGGCAACCTCAAGGACTTCATCCTGACCGACAAGGATGGCATGCCGAAGAAGGGCTCCGACATCGACTACAACGGTCAACCGGCGGGCTACGCCCAGGATCCGACCGAAATCCAGAACTACGTCGACAAGCACGACAACCAGACCCTGTTCGACAACCTGATCTACAAGGCGCCGCAAGGGGCCGATCTGGTGCGGATGCAGGGGGTATCGCTCGCCACTGCCATGCTGGGGCAGGGCATTCCCTTCACCCATGCCGGTGTCGAGCTGCTGCGCTCCAAGTCCATGGAGCGGGACAGCTACGACTCGGGTGACTGGTACAACCGGGTCGACTATACCCTGGCCGACAACAACTTCGACAAGGGGCTGCCGCGCAAGGACAAGGATGGCGACAACTATCCGCTGATCGAGAAAGTACTCGGCAAGCACGTCAAGCCGAGCGGTGCCGACATGGCGACCATGGTGGGCTTCTATCAGGAGCTGGCCGAGCTGCGTCAATCCTCCCGTCTGCTGCGTCTGGGCAGCGGTGCCGAGGTGATCAAGCGGGTCGACTTCCGCAATACCGGCCCGGATCAGGAGCCCGGCCTCATCGTGATGACGGTGGATGACGGCATCAATGCGGGGGCGGATCTGGATCCGGCCATCGACGGTCTGGTGGTGATGATCAACGCCACCAATGCTCCCCAGAGCATCAGCGACTTCCGTGACGGCAACGATCAGCCCATCGATCTGACCAGCCTGCAGCTGAGCCCGGCTCACCACGGCGGCGAGAGCATCGCCCGCGATGCGGCCGCCAATGGCGGTACCCTGACCCTGGGTGCCTGGTCGGCGGCGGTGTTCGTCAAGCCGCAGAGCGGTGCCCAGGGCACTGGCCTGCCGGTTGGCAAGAAGACTGATCTGAGCACGGTACCGCCGTTCGGTGACACCGCCGTCTATCTGAAGGGGTTCCTCAATGAATGGGGCAACACCAACCAGATGACCTTCAGCAGCAACTTCATGTACGAGTTCACCACCGAGGTGAGCAGCGACAAGCTGGGCACCACCAACGTCAAGATCGCGGATGCCAGCTGGGGTCCCCTCAACTACGGCAGCTGCAATGCGGGTGACAAGCTGGTGGTCGGCACTCCGTTGACCCTTTGCAAGGGCGGCGATACCGGCAACATCGGGCTCGATCTGGCCAAGGCGGGCAGCTACAAGTTCGTGTTCACCGCCATGAACAAGGACAAGCCCACCCTGAGCGTCAGCTTCACCGAGCCGGTGCAGAGCTGCAAGGTGCTGGACACGGTGGCGGGCAATCCGCTCGGCTACAACCTGTTCGTCAAGGGCGAACTCTCCGGCTGGGCCGCTCAGCCCCAGTACCAGTTGAGCTACAAGGGGATGGACGGCGATCTGGCCATCTATCAGGCGGCCTTCAACTACACCGGCAGCACCGAGTTCAAGGTGGCCAACGAGGACTGGAGCAAGGAGTACCTGCTCAACGGCGGCGGTGCGGTGACGGCGGAGACGGGTTATGCCATCGGCTTCTCCCAGCCGGGCAGCGCCAACAACAGCATCACCTTGCCGCAGGGCCTGTGGAGCGTGCTGGTGAAGGTTGACCCGGCCGGCACCAAGGCCGGTACCGCTGTGATCCAGGAGTGCAGCGCCAAGTAGTCATTCCCATCGAGCCCGGGGCTGGCTCGGCACCCCAGGGTTGAATTCCACCTCGCCAAGGGTGGGATAACTCCGAGAGAGTAAGCAAAGCGCGACTGCCGACCGGCAGCCGCGCTTTTTCTTTGCTGTGGGCGAGGCAATAAAAAAGCCGCCCCGTTGGGGCGGCTGTTGGTTGTGCCGTCAACGGCCGGCTTAGCGCTTGCGCAGCAGGCGCAGGGCGTTGGCGGTGACCAGCGCGGTGGCGCCGGTGTCGGCCAGCACCGCAATCCACAGGCCGGTGATGCCGAGCAGGCTGGTGACCAGGAAGATGGCCTTGAGCCCCAGCGCCAGCGCTATGTTCTGGTGGATGTTGGCCAGTGCCGCACGTGAGAGCCGGATCATGGCGGCGACCCCGCCGAGCTGGTTGTGGGTCAGCGCCGCATCGGCGGTCTCCAGCGCCACGTCGGTACCGCCCCCCATGGCGATGCCGATGCTGGCCCGCTTCATGGCCGGGGCGTCGTTGATGCCGTCGCCGATCATCGCGACTTTCTGGCTGAGGCCGAGCTTGGCGATTTCATCGACCTTGCCCTCCGGCAGCAGGCCGGCGCGCCAGCCCATGCCGAGTTCGCTGGCGATGGCCTCGGCGGCGCGGGGGTTGTCGCCGGTCAGCATGATGCTCTGCAGGCCGAGCTGGTTGAGCTCTTGCAGCGCCGCAGCCGCTTCCGGCCGGATCTGGTCGCGCAGGGCCAGCAGGGCGGCCGGGGTGGCGTCAGGCTGACCGAGCACCACCACTGTCTTGCCTTGCTGCTCCAGGGTGGCGACCCGGGCCTGCATCGCGGCATCCAGGGTGGCGACCCGGCTTGGTGCCAGCAGTTGCCAGAGGGTGCCGTCGATGCGACCTTCCACGCCCATGCCGGGCAGGGCGCGCAGCGCCTGGGCCGCGGCGAGGCTGAGGCCCCGTTCGCTGGCCGCCGTTACCACGGCGCGGGCCAGCGGGTGGTGGGAGCCCTGCTCGATGGCCGCCGCCAGTGCCAGCAGTTCGGCCTCAGGCTGGCCATTGAGGCTCACCAGTTCGGTCAGCTGCGGCTTGCCCAGGGTCAGGGTGCCGGTCTTGTCAAAGGCCACGGTATCGATGTGGGCCAGCCGCTCCAGCGCAGCGCCCCCCTTGATGAGGGCCCCCTGCCGGGTGGCTGCCGCCAGTGCCGAGGTGACCGCCGCCGGGGTGGAGATGACCAGGGCGCAGGGGCAACCGATCAGCAGCAGCGCCAGCCCGCGATAGACCCACTCGTCCCAGCTCTGGCCGAAGGCGAGCGGCGGTACCAGCACCACCAGCAGGGCAACCAGCATCATGGCCGGGGTATACCAGCGGCTGAAGCGGTCGATGAAGCGCTCGATGGGAGCGCGCTGGGTCTCGGCCTCCTCAATGAGATGCAGGATGCGGTCGATGGCGTTGTTGCCGGGTTCGGACACCACCTCGAGGCGCAGCACCCGATCCGCAGCCAGGCTGCCGGCGGGCACCTTGTCACCCTGACGGCGCTCCACCGGGATCGATTCGCCGGTCAGGGCGCTCTCGTCAAAGGCGCCGAGGGCGTCGAGCAGGCGGGCATCGGCGGCCAGGCGGGCACCCGGGGCGATTTCGATGATGTCGCCGGGGCGCAGCTGGTCTGCCGCCACCTCTTCCCGCACCTCGCCCTCGGCAGTGGTACGGATGCGCAGCGCCTTGTCGGGCACCAGTGCCATCAGGGCGGTGACCCCGGCGCGGGCGCGGCCGGCGGCGTAGGCCTCCAGATGTTCGCCCAGCATGAACAGCAGCAGCACCATGGCCGCTTCGGCGGTTTCGCCGAGGAACAGGGCCCCCACGGCGGCGACCGTCATCAGGGTCTCGATGGCGAAGGGGGAGCCGCTCTTGGTCAGCGCCCACGCCTTGCGGGAGATGGGCCACAGCCCCCACAGGGTGGCCAGGGTAAACAGCGGCTGACCGACCTGGCTCGGCAGCAGGGCCGCCACCAGCATCAGGCCGGCCAGCGACAGCGGCTGCCAATATTTGGTGAGCAGGGTCTGCAGCGGGCCGCGCTCACGGCTGGGCTCCTGCTTGCCGCTGCGCTCGCCCTTGAGCTGGAAGCCGGCGGCCAGCACGGCGGCGGTAACGGGATCGGGGGAGAGGCCGGGGGCCAGATCCACCACCAGCTTCTCGGTGGCAAACAGCACGCGGGCCTGTTGCACGCCGCTCACCCGGCTGACGGCGGTCTCTATCTTGCGGGCGCAGCTGGGGCAGTCCATCCCCAGCACCTGCCAGCTGTGGCGGCGGCTGTTCTGCTCGGGGGCGTCCAGCGGGGGTTCTGCCGCGACGGCATGCTCATGGTGGTCGTGCTCCCCGTCATGGGCATGCCGGGCATGGGCGGGCGGTGGAGTGGCGCAACAACCCCCTCTGGGGGGCTCTTCCCCCTCGGGAGCGCCGCTGGCGGCATGATCCTGATGATCATGGGGGGCCTGACTCGCGCAACAGCTGACCGGTGCGGCCTGGTCGCAGCAGTGGCTGTCGTGCTGGTGCTCGGCCTGGGGCGCAGCGCTCTTGCTGACGGCCTTGATGGGGGCGGCGGCGTGTTGATGGCTGCAGCAGGATTTGCTCATGATGAGTCCCTCTTGGATGGATCCCGCCGGTGCGAGATCTTCGATAACTGAGCCGAGTGTAAACCTTGGTGTTAAGTCCAAGGTCAAGCCCCTTTCTCCCGCTCCTCGCAACAGGCTGCCGGCAGAGGTGATATCCCTGTGGTTGACGGGTGTTTGTCCCCGCCCGGCAGGCCTATACTGGAGGGCCTGATCCTCCCTCGATAATCAAGGACATAACATGAGCAATTCCGTTACCCTGCAAGGCAATCCCGTTTCCGTCGCCGGTCACTTCCCGGTCGCTGGCGAGCAGGCCAAGCCGTTCTCCCTGGTGGCCAAGGATCTCTCCGATCTGACCCTGGTGAGCTTCGCCGGCCAGCGCAAGATCCTGAACATCTTCCCGAGCGTCGATACCCCGACCTGCGCCACTTCCGTGCGCAAGTTCAACGAGCAGGCCAGCGCGCTGAACAACGCCGTGGTGCTGTGCATCTCCGCCGACCTGCCGTTCGCCCAGTCCCGCTTCTGCGGCGCCGAAGGGCTGGACAAGGTAGTGACCCTCTCCACCCTGCGTGGTGCCGCCTTCCTGCAAGACTACGGCGTGGCCTTCTCCTCCGGCCCGCTGGTGGGTCTGGCTGCCCGTGCCATCGTGGTGTTGGATGAAGAGAACAAGGTGCTGCACAGCGAGCTGGTGGCCGAAGTCGCCGACGAGCCGAACTACGCCACCGCCCTGGCCGTACTGTAAACAGGCAGACTGACAACAATCCCGCCGGGGCATGGCCCCGGCGGGATTTTTTTATGGAACAGTCAGGGGGCTTTGGTCGCGTCTTTGGCGGGTAGTGGCTCCGGGTGGGGTTGCCACTCGACATAGGGGCGGTGCAGCCTTGAGTAGATCTCTGCCAGCTTGCCGGAGGCGGCGAGCCTCTCGATCGCCTCGCCGAGGAAGCGATCCACCTCGTCGCCGGTAGGCCCCTTGGCGATGATGAAGACATCCTCGAAATCCCCCAGGTGTTCCCGGTGAATGTTGGTCAGTTTGAGCTGGCGCAGCATCAGGTCGGCCTCCTCCTGGGCCCAGATGAAGGCGTCGATGCGGCCGCGCGACAGCTTGCGCAGGGACTGCTCTATGCTCATCGACCGTTGCAGCGGAATGGGCAGAAAGCCGGGGGTCGCCTCGATCAGCAGATCCCGTTTGGTGGGTACTATGCCGTAGGCCATGTCGGGGGTGATGAGGTGGTCGGTATTGCTGTAGAGCACGTGGGTGACCTTGCCGAAGCTGCGAGTGCTGAAGCGATAGGGCAGCAGGTCGGCATCCTGCAGATTGCGGATGGCGGGCAGGCTGAAATCGGCGGTGCCGGCGATCACCCCGGCCATGGCCCGGGCGAGGGGGTAGATGGTGATCCGGATGCTCACCTCGGGGTAGAGATCATCGATGGCGCGCACCAGATCGACGAAGGGGCCGGTCTTGTCGGCGTTGATGAGCCCCGGCAGCTCGCCGAGGTGGGCGTTGAGGATGCGTACCGGCTTGGCGGCGGGGGCGGCCGCCGTGTCGGCGCGGGAGAGGCTGAGGCTGGTTAGCCCCGTCAGGCACAGCAGCAACAACAGCAGCAGAGAGGGATGTCTGGTCATGGTCTGGTCACGTCCCCGGGGGAGGTTCCTGAAGTGTAGTCAGGCCCGCTTTGCGCATGGCGGGCCGGGAGTGGGCCCGTGGCCGCGATGGATGGGATTTTACTTATGGTCGGCCGCTCACTAGACTTCGCCCCCACCTCCCTATTCTGTCGATAGCTGCGTAGCCCCATGACTTTTGATGAACTTGCCCTCGCCCCCGCCCTGCTGGCGACCCTGCCCGCCGACCTCAAGTGCCCGACCCGGGTGCAGCAACTGGCCATTCCCGCCGCGCTGGCGGGTCGGGATCTGCTGGCGCTGGCCCGCACCGGCAGCGGCAAGACCCTGGCGTTCGGGCTGCCGCTGCTGCAGCGCCTCGATCCGGCCAGCGATCGGGTGCAGGGGCTGGTGCTGGTACCGACCCGCGAGCTGGCGGTGCAGGTGAGCGAGGCGCTGCAGGGGCCGGCCGCCGGGCTGGGTCTGCGACTGGTGACCCTGTGCGGCGGGGTGGCGCAGGCGCTGCAACAGGCCGAACTGGCGCTGGGGCCGCAACTGCTGGTGGCGACCCCGGGGCGACTGCGGGACCTGCTGGCCCAGCAACTGCTGGGACTGAGCCAGCTGCGCCATCTGGTGCTGGACGAGGCGGACCGGCTGCTGGAGATGGGCTTCTGGCCCGACATCCAGTGGCTGCTGAATGCCATGCCGGTCGAGCGTCAGACCCTGCTGTTCTCGGCCACCTTGCCGGCCGAGCTGGATGCGCTGGCGACCGGTCTGCTGACCGAGCCGGTGCGGGTGGAGGCGGATCCTCGCAACAGCGTGGCCGACGACATCGAGGAGCGCCTCTATCTGGTCAACAAGAGCAGCAAGGTGCCGGCGCTCATCAGCCTGCTCAAGGCCCACGAGTGGCCGCAGGTGCTGGTCTTCATCAGCGCACGGGACGACGCAGACGGGGTGGCCCGCAAGCTGGCCAAGGCGGGCATCACGGTGGCGGCCCTGCACGGCGAGAAGGAACAGGCGGTGCGCGAGCAGGCGCTCGGTGACTTCAAGGCGGGCAAGGTGCGAGTGCTGGTGGCCACCGATCTGATGGCGCGCGGCATTCACGTGGAGGCGCTGCCGCTGGTGATCAACCTGGACTTGCCCGCCAGCGCCCCCGTCTACGTGCACCGCATCGGCCGTACCGCCCGGGCCGGACGCAGCGGGCTCGCCATCTCGCTCACCTGCCATGGCGAGGCCGACACCCTGGCGGCGATCCGCACCCTCACCGGCCGCGAGCTGCCGCTGGCCGAGCTCGCCGGTTTCCCGGTCACCGATCAGCCAGCCAGCGGGGAGGGCAAGCGCGCCCCCCGTGACAAGCAGGCCAATCGTCGCACCCAGGCCAAACGCAGCGTCAAACAGTTCAAGAGCAAGGGCTAGGGCAAGCCTGACCCAAGATGGACTGCCCGCTTGGGCAGTACCAAAGGACGCCCGTTTCACTATGCTCCATGGGTTCAACCACGGAGGGATAGGCAATGGCGAGTCTGGTGATGGGGCCCCTGCTGGGGCTCGAAGCGGAGACGCAATACAGCATCTGTTTTTTGGCGGGGCCTGACTGCAAGGGCGCCGGGGTCAGGATCAACGGCAGCCTGCTGGCCGCCGGCAAGCAGGCGGATACCCCCAGGGGCGGCTTCTGGCGGGTCAGCTGGACGGCGACTCCGGCCGAGGCGGGTTCGAGTGTGGAGTACCAGATCCTGCTGGACGGGGAGCCCGCCCGGGATCTGGCCGGTGAGGATCGCTGGCAGTTTCATCTGCCTGGGTCGGCGGAGCGGGTACGCATCGGGTACGCCTCCTGCAATGGTTTTTCCGACTTCAAGCTGCTCACCTCTACCCCGCAGCCCTATGTGATGTGGGACAAGCTGGACGCCGAGCACGCCACGCACCCCTTCTCGCTGCTGCTGATGGGGGGCGATCAGGTCTATGCCGACTCCCTCTGGACCACGGTGCCCAGCCTCAAGGCCTGGAACGAGCTGGACATGGCGGAGAAGGTCAAACGCAAGGCCACTCGCACCATGGAGGAGCAGCTCGATCGCTTCTACTGCGATCTCTACTGCAAGCAGTGGGGGCGGCCCGAGGTGGCGCGCCTTCTGGCCCGGATCCCGAGCGCCATGATGTGGGATGACCACGACATCTTCGACGGCTGGGGCAGCTATCCCGAGTCGCCAGACAATCTGCAGGGCTGCGATGTCTACCGGGTCATCTATGCCGCCGCGTCCCGCTATTTCCGGCTGTTCCAGCTGCGCTCCGTTGCCAACGTCTCCCTGCTGGATCCGGTCAAGCTGGGCCACCACTCCTGGCGGCTGAGTTTTCGGGGCTACCAGATCCTGGCGCTGGACAACCGGGCCAATCGGACCCGCGCCCAGGTGATGAGCCCGTCCCAGTGGGATCAGATCAACGACGCGCTGGCCGCCTGCGACGCGGGCCATCTGCTGGTGCTGGCGGGGGTGCCCGTGGTCTATCGCGACTTCTCCTTCACCGAGGCGGCGCTGGATGCCACCCCCTGGGAGGAGGAGCTGACCGACGATCTCAAGGATCACTGGCGGGCCAAGGATCATCAGGGGGAGCGGGCCCGGCTCATCATGCGGCTGCTGGACAATGCCAGGATCCGGCGCCAGAAGGATGCTGGCTGCAAGACCCTGATCCTCTCCGGCGACGTGCACGTGGGCTGCCTCGGGGTGATCCAGGACAAGCGGGACGGGGTGCTCAACGTGCACCAGCTGGTCTCCTCCGGTATCGTCCACCCCTGTCCCACCCAGTTCCAGTGGATGGGGATCCTCGCCATGACCAACGACGATGCCGAATACCTCGACGAGAACCGGCTGATCCGCGCCGAGCTTATCAAGCCGTTCGGCGCCCCCGTCTACCTGCGTACCCGCAATTTCGCCACCCTGCTGATGGGCACCGACAACAAGCTGTGGGCCAACTGGCATTGCGAGAACGGGCTGGCGGCCAGCTACCCGCTGGCCTGATGGCGGGAAAATGCGAAGGGCCCTGACGGGCCCTTTTTCTTGTGGAGATCAGATGCCCCTAGTCGTTGCCCGCTCAGGGCTGCTCCGGCGTCTGGGCGAAGAAGTCACGCCGAAACTGGCCGAGTACCGCCTCCCTGTGCTGCTGCCAGCTTGCCTCGTCCATGTTGCCCCGGCTGGCCGCCAACTGCTGCTCCAGCTCGGTCAGCTGCTGCTGGTAGTGGCTGCGCTGCGCCAGCTGCTGCTGTCGGCTGGCGGCAAACTGCACGGTCGCTTCGGCCTGTGCGGCCGGCAGGAAATGGCGGGCCAGGGTCGCCAGCTCCTCGTCCCCCCACAGCTGGCGCGCCTGCTGCAAGCGGGCAGCCGGGTTGAACAGCTCAGCCGCCAGATCCGGATGATCCGCTGCCCACTCATCCTGCAAGCGGGTGAGGGCGGCCAGTCGCTCGGCCAGCGGCAGTTGCTCGTGCTCCTGCGCCAACTGCTCGAGTGCCAGGGCGTAGCGCCCCTGTAGCCGAAACAGGCTCTCCCCCTCGCTCAGCCATTGGGCCTCTATCGCCTCCAGATTGGCGAGCCGCTCGGCCAGCGGCTGCTCGCTGTCGCTCACCTCGCTGGCGAGCTGCCGGTTCATCTCGTCCGGCAGCTCGCGCCAGCTGGCAGGCGCAGGTGCTGGGCCGGCTGGCACGGCGGTGGCGGCAACCGGGCCGCTAGCGGGGGCCAGTGGTGGCTGTGTCTGTGGCGCCTCTGCGGTGGCTGGCTGAGCGAGCTGGCCGGTGTGTGCCGGCGGCGTTGGCGCCTCCTGCCAGCTCAGGTTGAGCAGCAACAAGGCCAGCACCGCCAGTGCCAGCAAGCCGTAGCGGCGCTTCATCGGCTGATCTCTCCCTTGACCGGGAAGTGATCGGAGAGGTTGCTGGCGGGCCAGAGGCTGCCATCGCTGCTGCGCGGGATCCAGACGCTGTTGAGGTTGTGGCACACGGCGCCGTATTCCCGGCTCGCCACCAGATAGTCCAGGTACTCCACGTTGGCGCCACCGGAGAGCGGGCCACCGGCATAGGGGTTGATCCTGGGATCGAAGGTGGCCTCGGTGTAGCCGCCATAACCCGGCTCGTCGGCGTTGAGGTTGGCCAGCATGCCGGCGTAGTCGTCGGCAAACTTGCGCTTGTTGACGTTGAAGTCGCCGCCGTAGATGACGGTGTCGCTGGCGGGGATCTTCAGGCTGGCGGCCAGGGTGCGGATCTGGCCGAACTGGATCTGGCGCAGCCGGCGCGCCTCGTCGGTGTCGAAGCTGGCGGTGTGGGTGGCGAACAGGTGCCAGGCCTTGCCCCCCTTGATCACCTCCGCATACATCACCCCCTTGTCGGCGAAGCAGTCGGTGCCGGTGCACTGGGGATAGACCAGCTGGGCCTCCCGCACGATTGGGTAGCGGCTGACGATCACCACGCCGCCGTCGTGGATGTTGACCCCCGGCTTGTCGAGCACCCTGGTCTGGTACGGGTACTCCTTGGCCAGTGCCTGCAGGAAGCCCTCGCGCCGGCCATCGAACACCTCCTGCAACAGCAGGGCGTCATAGCCCTTGAGGTACTCGGGCAGCAGCGCCAGCCGCTCGCCGATGCTGGCGGCGATCACCGGCAGCGCCCAGACGTTGTAGCTGGCGACTTTCAACCTAGCTTCGTCAGCTTCGGGCTGCTCCACCTGCCTGGGCGGAGTCAGCATGTAGTGCAGATCGTCGTAGCGGCCGGTGAACTTGGCGGCAAAGGCCAGCTCCTGCGGCCCGCTCAGGCGATGGATGGCGCGATCGCTCTGCCAGCCGGAGTTGTCTGCCGGCGTCTCGCCGCCGTGTTGCAGAGTGCTGTTCCACCAGGTGCCCTCCATCTTCTGGTTGAGGCGATAGGTGTCACCGCCGGGAGTGGTGACCCGGGTTTCGAACAGATAGCTCTTGCCCGCCTTCACCCCCTCGTAGCGATTGAAGCTGAGCACCATGGCGCTCTCCCAGGGGCCCAGCTCGGTTCTGTGCTGAAGCCACTGGCTGCCGGCCTGCAGCTGGCCGGAGCCGCTCTGGCGGATCTCCAGCTGGACTGGATCCGGGCTGTTGTTGGTGAGATAGACATCGGTGTCGGCCAGCGCCTGCAGCGGAAACTGGCTGGCCAGCAGCAGGGCGGCATAACTGAGGGGTTTGTGCATCATGAAGTCCTTTTGGTGGAGGCACGCTGGAAAGTGACTGTTATGGCGGGCACAGAGGTCATTTCATTTACATTTTTGTTACAAATAAATGAAAGGCCCCATATGGGGAGGTGTTAACCCATGGAGTTGGCAACAGCCAAAGGGACGGGGGAGGTCAGGACAAACTGGGTGAAGCGGGCGTGCCGGGCGGCACGCCCTTGTAAGGCGGTCAGTGCTGGAACTGGTTGATCAGGCGGGAGAGGGCATGCAGCCGCTCCACCAGCAGGGTGATGCCATCGAGGGCCTGGCGGCTGTTGTCGGCGGTGTGGCTGGCCAGTTGATGGATCTGGTGGATGCCCTTGTCCAGGGTGCTGGTGACATCCGCCTGCTGGCTGACGGCCTGGGCAATCTCGTCGCTGGTATGGGTGACCCGGGCCAGCATGCGGTTGATCTGGTTGAGCACCTCGGCGGTGGTCCCCACGTGCTGCTGGCAGCGGTCCGAAGTCTGGGCGCCCTGGCTCATGCCGTCGGCCAGCTGACGGGTCGTCTGCTGCAGCGCCTGGATCATCTCGTTGATCTCGCCGGTGGAGCTGCGGGTTTTCTGGGCCAGCGCCCGGATCTCGTCGGCCACCACCGCAAAACCGCGTCCCTGCTCGCCGGCCCGCGCCGCCTCGATGGCCGCGTTGAGGGAGAGCAGGTTGGTCTGATCGGCGATCTGGCTGATCACCTCCAGGATCCCGCTGATCTTCTGGCTGTCGCCGGTCAGCCGGGCCAGCACGGCGTGGTTGGCATCGAGCTCGTGATGGAGCTGATCGACCGAGGACTGGGTGGTGGCCAGCGCCCGCAGCCCCTCGGCGGAGACCTGCTGCACCTCGCCCACCAGTTCGCTGGCCTGATGGGCGTTGCTCGCCACATCGCGAATGGAGTGGCTGAGCTCGGTGATGGCGGCGGCCAGCTGCTCGCTCTGGGCCCGCTGCTGCTGCAGGTGGATGTCGATGGTCTGGATATTGCCTCTGTCATCCTCGGCGGCCTGCAGGATCTGCTGGTTGGTGTCGGCGCTGCGCCCCACCACCGCCTTGAGCTCGGCCCGCTTCATGCGCAGCGCCAGCTCCAGGGCCGCCAGGGTGTCCCGCCGCCTGGTGTAGAGCACCTGGCAAAGCGGGGTGCCCATCTCTTCGCCGGCAGTGCGGGCCAGCCGGTTGAGCCGCTGCTGCAGGCGCCAGCCGTGCAGCATCTGGGCCAGCAGGGCCAGTGCGCCTGGCGCCCCCCACAGTGGATTGCCGCTGATGATGGCCATCAGCAGGGTGAGCAGGGCACCGCCCGACAGCAGCAGGGTGAGCAGACCGGGTTCGAGGGCGAGCCGGCTCAGCCAGGGCAGCGCCTTGCCGGCCCGGATGCGGGCGTAGAGCTGCTCCGCCCAGGCGATGTCGTGCTCGCTCGGGCGGGTGCGCACCGACTGGTACTCGATGATCTGTCGCTGTTCGTTGAGGATGGGGGTGACATAGGCGTTGACCCAGTAGAACTTGCCGCTCTTGGCGCGGTTTTTCACCAGCCCCATCCAGCTTTTGCCCTGACGCAGTCGCTGCCACATGTCGGCAAAGGCGGCCTTGGGCATGTCGGGGTGGCGTACCAGATTGTGGGGCACCCCCTCCATTTCGGCGGGGTGATAACCGGCCACATCACAGAAGTGCTGGTTGGCGTAGGTGATGTGGCTGGCGGGGTCGGTCGTCGAGATCAGTGACAGGTGGTCGGGGAAACGTATCTCCCCCTCCCGTTGGGTTGTGGTCATGAGTGCATCCTGATTGAGCCAAGTAACTGATAGATTTGTTTTTATTTTTTGTGATTGTTACCGGCCCATTCTAGGGGGCAGCAAGCGCGCTATCTTGGCTTGGGTCAATTAATCGCCACTCTCGCTTAGCTAAATAGTGCAAATGAAAGGTGCATCTGCGCAGGCGGATGGCAAAGGGAGGGGCGGTGTGCACCAAGGGGGGGAGCTGAGGTTGCAGGCGCCCCGCAGGGGGCGCCCAGGATCAGCGGCTGGCCAGCGGGTAGGTAAAGAGGGCCAGGTGGGCGAAGTTGAACAGGAAGTGGATCGCGATGGCAACGTTGAGGCGCCCGCTCAGCAGGAAGGCCAGGCCATAGCAGACGCCAGCCAGCGCGGCGAACAGCACCAGCAGCGGGCCACCGGCCAGGTGGGCGGCGCCGAACAGCAGGCTGGCTACCAGCACCCCAAGCCAGCGCCGGCTGTGTGCGGCGATCCCCTGCTGCAGGAAGCCGCGAAACAGCGCCTCTTCTGCCACGCAGGTGAACAGCAGGTTGTTGATGGCAAACAGCCACCACCAGCCGGGCAGGCCCGCCTCGGGCTTGAGGGCCCCCAGCTGCCAGGCGGCGATCAGCAGGGCCGCCAGCGGCACCAGCAGCAATGCCAATCTGCGCCACTGAACGGTGCCGCCCGGGCCCAGCAAGGCGGGCCAGGCGAGCAGCAGGCCGAAGAAGACCAGCGGCTTGTCCAGGTTGAGGTACATGTTGAACGGCACGCTGGCGGGGCCGGCCTGCACCTGATCCAGTACCTTCAGGTTGGTGAAACCGGGGATGAGGTGCAGCATCAGCGCCACCGCCCACAGCAGCACGGCGCCCAGGGCGACGGCGCGCCAGGGCTGGGGCAGGGAGGGGGTACGCCAGGCCAGCAGCAGGCCCGCCGCGCTGGCCAGCAGGGCGATGGGGCTCAGGTGGCCGAGGCCGAAAGCCGCCAGCAGGGCGACGGCCAGCATGATGAAGCCGGGCAGCCGTTGCCGGGCCAGACAGAGCAAGACGGCCAGCGCCAGTGCTCCCCAGATGAGTGAATCAGGTAGAGGTAACATTGAGTCTCCAAGGCCGATGAAAGTCCCGCACCTTAACAATGGGACATCCCATGAGACAAGGCTTAATAAGCTGGTCAGATCCCGTGTTCGGCTGGCTGCCAGGGCGCGCGGCCATAAAAAAACCGGAGCTGGACTCCGGTTTTGGCAAGGGTGACAAGGCGTCTCAGCGGCCGGATTCGGCGATCACCCGGGCGATGATGTCGGCACGCTTGCTGGCTTCCAGCTCGCCCAGGGCGATGAGGCCAGCCTTGAAGATCACGTTCTTCGGCAGGCTGACGTCGTCCAGGGTGGCGATGGCTTCGACGTGCATACCGTTCAGACGGCTGGCATCGCGCGGGCTCAGGTTGACCTGGGTGTTCAGCACCTGCTTGCCTTTCTTCTTGGCAGGGGCGGCTTTTTTCGGTTGTTCCTGCTCGTCTTCCGGCAGCTCGTCATCAAAATCGTAAATAGACATAGTCAATCCTGTTGGTTAGGCAATGGGGCATGGTTGCCCGATGTCGTTTTTCAGAGGGGTCGATCAGCCCATATCCTCGTTGCGGATAAAGGCGCGCCAGGAGCCGAGCACCTGGGCAAAATCTTCCAGCCCGCACATGGCCAGCTGTTCATCATCGTAGTAGGCGAGATCGTCGAGATCCTCATCCTGCTCGATATTGAGGACGTTGGCTTTCACCTCGGCTTCCTCGTGGGTCAGCAGCAGGGAGTAGTCGCCGCCCAGCAGCCGGTATTCGACGCGAGTGCGGCTGGAGAGCTGATCGATGATGGCGAACAGCTCGTCGAGTTTCTCTTCGTCCTTGCCCACTTCGTCGATCAGCCACTGGCCGATGGCCTCATGGCCCATGGAGAACCGGGCGCGATAACCGCCGAACGGATCGCGGCGAAATTCATAATCCATAGTTCAGTCCATAGCGGAAGGGTGAGTCGTCATGGGCAGGGCAAATCCTGCTCCATGGCGGGGCGCATATAGCGTAAAGTGGCCTATTCTAGCGAGCCCCCCCTCGCTTGTCTTGAAGATGTGGCATCTTTGCCCCGCTACCGGCGCTTTGTGGCCGGTCCGGCCCCCGCTTTGGAGATGTGATGCAGCTAAACGATACCCTCGCACGCCAGATAGTCAGTTGGGCGATGAAGATCCTCTCTTTTTCGGCCAACGTGATGGACGAACCACAGCGGCTCATCATCGCCTCAGGCTATTCCCGTTTCGTTCAGCGGAGTACCTATGCAGCTCAATGACACGCTTGCACGGCAGATTGTCAGCCGGGCGATGAAGATCCTGTCGTTCTCGGTCAACGTGATGGACGAGCACGGCCTGATCATCGCGTCCGGCAACCCGGAGCGGCTCCATCAGCGTCATGAGGGGGCGGTGCTGGCGCTGACCGAGAACCGGGTGGTGGAGATCAGCGACGCCACCGCCCGCGAGCTCAAGGGAGTGCGTCCCGGCATCAACCTGCCCATCGCCTATCAAGGGGAGCTGCTGGGGGTCATCGGCATTTCGGGGGATCCGGACGAAGTTCGTGCTTACGCCGAACTGGTGCGGATGACCGCCGAGCTCATTCTGGAGCAGGCGGCGCTCACCGAGCAGCTGCAGTGGGACAAGCGCCACAAGGAGGAGCTGGTACTGCAGCTCATCCGTGGTGAAGGGCGGGACGATCAGCTGCAGCAGGCGGCCCGTTTCCTCGGGCTGGATCTGGCCCAGCCGCGGGTGGTGGCGGTGCTGGCGCTGGAGGAGGCCGACCCGGCCCGGCTGCGGGAGCTGGTGCACCTGCTGGAAAACCCGGAGCGGGACAACCTGGTGGCCATCAACGGCCTGGACGAGATAGTGGTGCTCAAGCCGGCCCAGCTCAGCGACGGCATCTGGCAGTCGGCGCAGGAGCGCAGCCGCATCAAGCAACTGCTGGCCCGCATTCCCCACTTTCGGGTGCGCATCGGGGTGGGTGATTACTTCGCCGGCACCGGCGGGCTGGCGCGTTCCTACCAGACGGCGCGGGACACCTTGCGCCGTGGCATGCGGCAGGCGCCGCGCAAGCAGGTCTATTTCTTCGAGGATTACCGGCTGCCGGTGCTGCTCGGCAGTCTGGCGGACTCCTGGCAGGCGGATCAGCTGCGGGCCCCGCTGCACAAGCTGGCGCAGGAGGACACAAAGGGAACGCTGCAGAAGACGCTGCGCCAATATTTCTTGCAGGATTGTGATCTGCATCCCTGCGCCGAAGCCCTGTTCATCCACCCCAATACCCTGCGCTACCGGTTGACCCGGATTGAGCAGATAACCGGGTTGAATTTCAACAAGTTAGATGACAAGTTCCTGCTCTATCTCGGGCTCAACCTCGATAGCTAATTTGTTCATTTATACAGAAAGTTGTGTTTTACAAAGCTGATATTTGGTTTTTTGACCAAAGCATTCCGATCCCGGATCACCATAATGGCCACCACTCACTCATTTGAAAGGTGCCCGTCATGATCCCTGTATCCGCGCTCGGCGCTCTCGCTGCGCTCTCCATCGCCATCTTCCTGATCCTGAAGAAGGTGCCGCCCGCTTACGGCATGATCGTCGGCGCCCTGGCCGGCGGCCTGATCGGCGGCGCCGATCTGACCCAGACCGTCGCCCTGATGATCGGCGGTGCCCAGGGGATCACCACGGCGGTGATGCGGATCCTGGCGGCGGGCGTGCTGGCCGGCGTGCTGATCGAATCGGGCGCCGCCACCACCATCGCCGAGACCATCGTCAAGAAGCTGGGTGAAACCCGGGCCCTGCTGGCATTGGCGCTAGCCACCCTGATCCTGACCGCGGTCGGTGTGTTCGTGGACGTGGCCGTCATCACGGTCGCCCCCATTGCGCTGGCCATCGCCCGCCGTGCCGACCTTTCCAAGGCGGCCATCCTGCTGGCGATGATCGGAGGCGGCAAGGCGGGCAACGTCATGTCTCCCAACCCCAACGCCATCGCCGCAGCGGATGCCTTCCACCTGCCGCTCACCTCGGTGATGGCGGCCGGCATCATCCCGGGCCTGTTCGGGCTGGTGATGGCCTACTGGCTGGCCAAGCGCCTCAACAACAAGGGCAGCAAGGTCGCCGCCGACGAGGTGGTGAGCTTCAATGGCAGCAAGCTGCCGGGCTTTGCTGCCGCCATCAGTGCGCCGCTGGTGGCCATCCTGCTGCTGGCCCTGCGCCCCATCGCCGGCATCGTGGTGGACCCGCTCATTGCACTGCCCCTCGGCGGCCTGGTCGGCGCCCTGATGATGGGCAAGTTCAGCAAGGTGAACCAGTTTGCGGTCTCGGGTCTTGCCCGCATGGCGCCGGTGGCCATCATGCTGCTGGGTACCGGTACCCTGGCGGGCATCATCGCCAACTCCGGTCTCAAGGATGTGCTGATCAGCGGCCTGACCGCCTCCGGCCTGCCTTCCTACCTGCTGGCCCCCATCTCGGGTGCCCTGATGTCGCTGGCGACCGCCTCGACCACCGCCGGTACCGTGGTGGCCTCCAACGTGTTCAGCTCCACTCTGATAGAGCTTGGCATCAGCAGCCTGGCGGGGGCCGCCATGATCCACGCCGGTGCCACCGTGTTCGACCACATGCCCCACGGCTCCTTCTTCCATGCCACCGGCGGCAGCGTCCACATGGGCGTGGGTGAGCGGCTCAAGCTCATCCCCTACGAAACCGCGGTCGGTCTGACCATTGCTGCCGTCTCCACCCTGATGTTCGGCGTGTTTGGCCTCGCCTAAGGAATTGATATGAAAATTGTTATCGCCCCCGATTCATTCAAGGAGAGCCTCAGCGCCATGGCGGTGGCCGATGCCATCGAGGCCGGATTCAAGCAGGTGTTGCCGGATGCCACCTACGTCAAATTGCCGATGGCCGATGGCGGCGAAGGGACGGTGCAGTCCCTGGTGGACGCCACCGGTGGCCGCATTCTGCCCTTCTACGTGACCGCTCCCCTTGGCAACAAGGTACAGGGCTTCGTCGGTCTGCTGGGGGATGGCGAGCGCGCCGTCATCGAGATGGCGGCGGCCTCCGGCCTGCATCTGGTGGCGCCTGAGCTGCGCAATCCGCTGCACACCTCGAGCAGCGGCACCGGCGAGCTGATCCTGGCGGCCCTCGACATGGGGGTGAAGCACTTGATCCTCGGCATCGGCGGCAGCGCCACCAATGATGGCGGTGCCGGCATGATCCAGGCGCTTGGCGGCAAGCTGCTCAAGCGCGACGGCACTCCCATCGCGCCGGGCGGCGCCGGTCTGGCCGAGCTGGCCAGCATCGATCTGAGCGGGCTCGATTCACGCCTCGCCAAGATCACCATCGAAGTGGCCTGCGACGTGGACAACCCGCTGTGCGGACCGAAAGGGGCCTCCGCCGTGTTCGGTCCGCAGAAGGGGGCGACCCCCGAGATGGTGGCGCAGCTGGATGCCAACCTGGCTCACTACGCTGACTGCATCGAGCAGGCGCTTGGCAAGCAGGTGAAGGAGATTGCGGGGGCGGGCGCCGCCGGTGGCATGGGGGCGGCCCTGGTGGGCCTGCTCGGCGCCGAGCTCAAACCCGGCATCCAGATCGTCATCGAGGCGCTGAAACTGGCCGAGGCAGTGGCCGATGCGGATCTGGTCATCACCGGCGAGGGACGCATCGACAGCCAGACCATCCACGGCAAGACGCCAATCGGTGTCGCACGCTGCGCCAAGCAGTTCGGCAAGCCGGTGATCGGCATTGCGGGCTGCCTGACCGACGACTGCGGCGTGGTGCACGAGCATGGGCTGGATGCGGTGTTCGCCGTGGTCAACCGTGCCATGTCGCTGCCAGAGGCGCTGGCCACCGCCACCACCAACCTGCAGCTCACGGCCCGCAACGTGGCGGCGCTCTATCTGCTGCGACCCTGACTCTCTTCTGGCCGGTGCCTGGCGCCGGCCAACCTAGCCCCGTGTCGCGGTGACGACCTGCCCCGCTGCAGGTCTGCCCGAAACACCTTGCCGATCAGATGATCGGCTTTTTTCATTATCCTGCTGTATAGCCTGTGCTTTTCTGCGGTTTCTGTATTCTGGCCGCCGACTTTGCGGCATAGTGATCCCCCATAGTACAAGGAGCAACCCATGATCTTGCTGACCCTGGGGGTACTGCTGTTTACCCTGATCCACCTCTATCCCTGCTTCGCAGGTGCCCATCGGGCCCGCTTGCGCGAGCGGCTGGGGGAGAATCGCTACAAGGGACTCTTCTCGTTGCTGGTGTTCATCGCCATCGCCTGCATCATCGCCGGCTGGCGCACCGCCAGCCCCCTGCCGCTCTATTTTCTGCCCGTCTGGGGGCCGACCCTGATGATGGCGGTCATGCCCATCGCCCTGATCCTGTTCTGCTCCGGCCAGGGGCCCAACCACCTGCGGCGCTGGCTGGTGCATCCCCAGCTGCTCGGCACCCTGCTCTGGGCCGGCGCCCACCTGGCGGTCAACAGCGAGGCCCGCTCCCTGGTGCTGTTTGGCGGCATCGGCCTGTGGGCGCTGGTGAGCATCGTCTGGATTTCGGTGCGGGACTGGCAGCGCCATCCCCGGCCGGTAGCCAACTGGTATGGCACCGGGCTCAGCGTAGGGGCCGGGCTGGCGCTCACCGCTCTGCTGATCTTCTGGGGGCACGGCATGCTTACCGGCATCCCCCTCTATTGAGCGGGTGAACCGGCCGGCGTGCCCGCGCGTATGTCACTCATCTGCTTGACAGGAGTCGCTCGATGAAATGGATCATGTTGTTGCTGACACTCGGGGCCGGGGCGGCCGTCGCCGCCTGCCCGGACTACTTCAACGTGGAGATGCGGGAGCTCAACAGCACCCAGCGCCACAACCTCTGCCAGCTGACCGAGGGCAAGGTGGTACTGGTGGTCAATACCGCCTCCTACTGCGGCTATCGCGGCCAGTTTCGGGATCTGGAGCAGCTCTATCAGACCTACAAGGAGAAGGGATTGATGGTGCTCGGCTTCCCCTCCAACGACTTCTGGCAGGAGGCGGGGGACGAGGGCAAGACCGCCTCGGTCTGCCGACGCGATTACGGGGTCACCTTCCCCATGTTCAACCGGATCGCCGTGCGCGGGGCCGATGCCAGCCCGCTTTACCGGGGGTTGGCCGCGGCGGCGGGCGAGGCGCCGGGCTGGAACTTTCACAAATACCTGATCGGCCGTGACGGCAAGCTGGTCGCGAGTTATGGGGCGAACCAGAATCCGGCGGACGATCCCCTGCAAAAAGAGGTCAAACGGGCGCTCGGCCTTTAGCGCTACCCCGCGGCGGGCGGCTCTGGAATAATGGGGGCCCGCTCTTCTCTCTGGTAATCCCGTGCTGCAACGTCTGCCCCAAATGGTGATCTTCGATGCCCTGGTCCGTGAACAGGGCATCTCGGCGGCCGCCCGGCGGCTCGGGGTCTCCAAATCCCACATCAGCAAGCAGTTGGCCCAGCTGGAGACCGAACTCGGTGCCCAGCTGGTGCAGCGCACCACCCGCCGCTTCTCCCTCACCGAGCTTGGTCAGGAGTATGCCCGCCACTGCCGCGCCCTGGTGGCGGTGGCACTGGAGGCCGACTCCATGGTGGCGGAGCGGCGCGGCAAGGTGAGCGGCATCCTGCATCTGGGGGTTGGCCAGTCTTTCGGCCGGCTGCACGTGATCCCGCGCCTCAAGGCGTTCCAGGATCGCTACCCCGAGCTGGAGCTGGAGGTCTCGCTGTTCGATCACCGCACCAACCTGGTGGATGAGGGGCTGGATCTCTGGATCACCACCTACGAGGACAAGCCCGAGGCCCTGGTGGGGCAGCGGCTGGCGGACATTCACTTCGTGCTGGTGGCCTCGCCGGACTATCTGCTGAGCCACGGCACCCCGCTGCACCCCAGAGACCTGGCTCAGCACAACTGCATCACCTATCAGAGCCGGGAGCGACGCTACCACGAGTGGTCGTTTCGTCAGGGCAAGGAGCGTCAGACGGTGCAGGTGGCCGGCAACTACCGGGTGGATCTGGCGGAGGCGGTGCGCGACGCCGCCCTGGCCGGGCTCGGCATTGCCTACGTGGCCAACTACCTGCTGGACAAGGAGTTGCAGTCCGGCCAGCTGATCCCGCTGCTGCCCCAGTGGCGGCCTAACCAGAAGATGGCGGTGCACGCCGTCTATGCCAGACGCGAGCACCTGGATCCCAAGATCCGGCTGTTCATCGATTTCCTCAAGGAGAGCTTTGGTCCGAATCCCTACTGGGAGCAGCGGCTGGCCCCCTGGCTCGGCGGCAAATTGTCCGGCACCGAGGAATAATCGTTTCCATATAAGAACACTGGCTTTCGCTTGAAACCAAAATCGAGTCAAATCAGCCAGTTGCCGCAACCGGTATCGTGCAAACGTTTTTGCTAACAGGGCTGTAACCAAGTGGACTTGCAGTGGCGAGGCCGGGAGCGCAGAATCCGCGCCCATCTTTCGCCCCACCTGATGGAGTCCCTATGATTGCCCTGCTCGGCATCCTGAGCATTCTGGCCGTGGCCACGCTCTGCTCTGATAATCGTCGTCGTATCCCGTTGCGAACAGTGGGCCTGGCCCTCTGCCTGCAGATCCTCTTCGCCGGCCTGGTGCTCTGGCTGCCCGCCGGTCAGCACGTGCTGAACGGGGTGAGCGAAAGCGTCAGCAGCGTGATCGGTTACGGTCAGGAGGGGATCGCCTTCCTGTTCGGCGATCTGGCCAAGTTCAAGCTGGGCTTCATCTTTGCCTTCAACGTGCTGCCGGTCATCATCTTCTTTTCCGCGGTGATCGCCATCCTCTACCACATCGGCCTGATGCCGAAAGTGATCGCCCTGCTCGGCGGTGGCCTGCAGAAGCTGCTGGGCACCGGCCGCGCCGAGAGCCTCTCCGCCACCGCCAACATCTTCGTCGGTATGGTGGAGGCGCCGCTGGTGGTCAAACCCTATCTCTCCAAGATGTCCGATTCCCAGTTCTTCGCGGTGATGAGCTGCGGCCTCGCCTCCGTGGCCGGCGGTACCCTGGTGGGTTACGCCAGCATCGGGGTAGAGTTGAAATACCTGATCGCGGCGGCCTTCATGTCGGCACCGGCCGGTCTGGCCATGGCCAAGATCCTGGTGCCGCCTGCCGCCGAAGAGCAGGACCATCATCAGGACGTGGTGATCCCGCGCGCCACTAACGTGATTGAAGCGGCCGCCGATGGCGCCATGTCCGGCCTCAACATCGCGGTTGCCGTGGGGGCTACCCTGCTGGCGTTCGTCGGGGTGATCGCCATGCTCAACGGCCTGCTGGGCTGGGCCGGCGACCTGGTAGGGCTGGAGCTGAGCTTCCAGATCATTCTGGGCTGGCTGTTTGCACCCGTCTCCTGGCTGATCGGTATCCCCTGGGAGCAGGCTCAGGCCGCCGGCGCCCTGATCGGGACCAAGATAGTGGTGAACGAGTTCGTCGCCTTCATCGCCCTGGTGCAGGATCAGACCCTGAGCGAGTCGAGCAAGGCCATCGTCACCTTCGCCCTGTGTGGTTTCGCCAACATCTCTTCCATGGCGATCCTGATCGGCGGCCTGGGCGCCATGGTGCCGGAGCGCAAATCCTTCATCGCCCGTTACGGCATGCGCGCCATCCTGGCGGGGGTGCTGGCGAACCTGATGAGTGCCTCGCTGGCCGGCTTGTTCCTCGCCCTCTGATTGACCCTGAAGCTAGCACCTTCCGGTCAGAGCCCGCTTCGGCGGGCTTTTTTGTGGCCGTTTGCCGGCAAAAAAAAGCGCCTCAGGGAGGCGCGGGGAAAAGACAGATTGGAAGCGTCACATGGGTGCCACTTGAATGAGGGATGAGCCATGCCATCCAAGTGTGAAGCCATGATGCCTGATGCTGTCTGAAGCCCTTCTGAGGCGATTCTTCATACTATGTTCATTTTGCTAAACGCAATGGGACTGACTGCTCAGAGGCTCAGGGGGTCAGCGCGAAGTTGTCGTCAGTCTGTTGTTCCAGCGCCAGCAACCAGCGTTTGATGGGTATGCCGCCGGCATAACCGGTCAGCTCGCCGCTGCGGCCGATCACCCGGTGACAGGGCACTATGATGCTGAGCGGATTGCGGCCATTGGCCGCCCCCACAGCGCGAACCGCCTTGGGATTGCCGATGGCCTGGGCTATCTCGAGGTAGCTGACGGTCTCGCCGTAGGGGATGTCGCCCAGGGCACGCCACACCGACTGCTGGAAAGGGGTGCCCCGGGCGGCCAGCGGCAGATCGAAGCGGCGCAGGCGACCGGCGAAGTAGGCCGCGAACTGTTCGATGAAGGGGGCCAGCGCCTGATCGTCGCGCTGCCACTCGTCGGTTGGGGTCACCGGCTGCTCGCCTAGCACGAACTCCACATAGCGCAGCCCGTCCCGGTCGATGGCGATGAGCAGGGGGCCGTGGGCGCTGTCGCAAAAACTGAATTTCATTCTGTCATCCTCGGGCGTTGGGCAAGGGCCCGGCTAGTCCACTACCGGCTTGCCGCGGGTCGATTTTATCTCCCCCTTGCGTTTCTTGGCATCGACCCGCTTGCGCTGGGAGCTGCGGGTCGGCTTGGTGGCGTGGCGGGCCTTGGGGCGCCAGGCCGCTTTCTTCAGCAGCTCCACCAGACGGTTCATCGCCTCCTTGCGGTTCATGTCCTGGCTGCGGTGGGTCTCGACCCGGATCATGATAAAACCGTCGTGAACCCGGCTGTCGCTCAGCTTGTCGAGCCCCTCCTTGTAGAGCGGGGTGAGGCTGGGGGAGTTGCGGTAATCGAAGCGCAACCAGACGGCGGAGTCGGTCTTGTTGACGTGCTGGCCACCGTTGCCCTGTGCCCGCATGGTCTGGAATTGCAGTTCATGCCAGGGCAGGGTAACGCTGTTGGAGATGACTAACATACTGCGGTGCTCTTGTTTGGTGCATCGGCTGTGGCTGGCTCAGCTTGGTGCCTCATAATGGGGCGAGATGCGCTCCCTTGGTGATGCCGGGAGAGTCCTGCTCCAGACGTAAATGCTATCTTTTTGAAATTAAACAATAAAAAGACTTGGCACAAGAATTGATTCCCCATTCATGACATACCATGGATTGGGAGCAACCAGATGAAGCTGATTACTGCGATTATCAAACCCTTCAAGTTGGACGACGTGCGCGAGGCCATCGCCAACCTGGGGGTCGAGGGTCTGACCGTGTCCGAGGTCAAAGGGTTTGGCCGCCAGAAGGGGCACACCGAATTATACCGGGGAGCCGAGTATCAGGTCGACTTCCTGCCCAAGGTAAAGCTGGAGATAGCGACGGCCGACGACAACGTCGAAGGGGTGATCGAGGCGATCTGCAAGGCCGCCTATACCGGCAAGATCGGTGATGGCAAGATCTTCGTCTACGACCTGCTGCAGGCCGTGCGCATTCGGACCGGTGAGAGCGACGACGAGGCGCTCTGATCGCGCTGGATGGGGCGAATGATCGGTACGTTGTCGCTGATTGACTCCATGGTGGGGCCAGATAGGATTCTATCCGGCCCCTTTGTTTGAACAGGGTTTAAATATGTGATTCCGCCACATCAGGATTTCTTGATCCGGCTGTCGAGCTCAATGCAAAATGCAAACAGCAATGGTTCTCACTCGATATAGCAACTCAAGGAATGGATGATGAAAATGAAGATGTTGGCACTGGCTTTCTCTGCGTTGGTGGCTCAGTCGGCATTGGCGGCAGGGGAGGTGAATGTCTACTCCAACCGGCAGGATGAGCTGATCAAGCCCATCATCCAGCAGTTCGAGAAGGAATCGGGCATCAAGGTCAACGTGGTGTTCGCCAAAGAGGGGCTGAACGAGCGTCTGGAGCGGGAAGGCAAGCTCTCCCCGGCGGATCTGATGCTGACCGTCGACATCAGCCGGCTGACCGATCTGGTGGACAAGGGGCTGGTGCAGCCGGTGGACAGCAAGATCCTGCAGGAGAACATCCCCGCCATCTATCGCGATCCGGACAACCGCTGGTTCGCGCTGACTACCCGGGTGCGCGCCATCTATTCCAGCAAGGATCGTCTCGGCAAGCTCGATACCATCAGCTACGAAGATCTGGCCAAGCCTGAATTCAAAGGAAAAATCTGCACCCGCAGCGGCAAGCATGAGTACAATGTGGCGCTGGTCTCCTCCATGATCGCTCATCACGGCATGGCCGAGACCAGGAGCTGGCTGGAAGGGGTCAAGGCCAACCTGGCGCGCAAGCCGCAGGGCAACGACCGGGATCAGGTCAAGGCGATCAAGGATGGTATCTGTGACCTGTCGCTCGGCAACAGCTATTACCTGGGCGCCATGTTGAAGGATCCGGCGCAGAAAGCCTGGGCGGATGCCGTCTACATCAACTTCCCGAACCAGGCTGACCGCGGCGCCCACGTCAACGTGAGCGGCGTGGCCATGACCAAGTACGCCAAGAACAAGGCCGAGGCCCAGAAGCTGATGGAGTTCCTGGCCGGCGACACCGCCCAGCACATGTATGCGGACGTGAACGCCGAGTATCCGGTCAAGGCCGGGGTCGAGCCTTCCGCCATGGTCAAGTCCTGGGGCAGCTTCAAGTCTGATGCGCTACCGGTCAGCGATTACGCCAAGCACCGCAAGGACGCCTTGCAGTTGCTGGATGAAGTGAAATTCGACTTGTAATTCAGATGGGGCCAAGGGCCCCATCAACCTCTGTGGTCTCATGAAAAATTTTGGATGGATTACCGGCAGCTGGGCCAGCGCCCTGCTGCTGGCTTTGCCGGTGCTTGCTCTGGTCTTCTCCGCCTTGTTGGCCGACGGAGATCTGTTTGGCCACCTCGCCGATACCGTGCTGTTCGACTATCTGGCCAATACCCTGGGGCTGGTGGTCGGCGTGGTGCTGCTCAGCCTGCTGTTCGGTGTGCCGACCGCCTGGCTGGTGGCCATGTGCCAGGTGCCTGGGCGGCGCGCCCTGCAGTGGGCGCTGATGCTGCCGATGGCCATGCCCTCCTATATCGTCGCCTACGTCTACACCGACCTGCTCGACTACTCGGGCCCGCTGCAGGCGGGGTTGCGGCAGCTGGTTGGCTGGGGCGGGCCGGCCGACTACTGGTTCCCGGCCATCCGCTCCCTCGGCGGCGCCGCCTGGGTGCTGGCGCTGGTGCTCTTCCCCTACGTCTATCTGCTGACCCGCGCCTCTTTTCTGGAGCAGTCGGTCAGCCTCATTCACTCCAGCCGCCTGCTCGGTTGCTCCCCCTGGCAGAGCTTTCGCCGCCTCAGCCTGCCGCTGGCGCGCCCCGCCATCATGGTGGCGTTATCGCTGGTGGCGATGGAGACGTTGGCCGATTTTGCCACCGTCCACTTCTTTGCCATCAATACCCTGACCACGGCGGTCTACGACACCTGGCTCGGTTACGGCAGTCTGGCCACTGCCGCCAAGCTCTCCTGTCTGATGCTGCTGGCGGTGGTGCTGCTGATCGCGCTGGAGCGCCGCTCGCGCAGCCGGCAGCAGGTGTTCCAGAAGTCCATGGGCCACGAACAGCCGCTGCGCTACCCGCTCAAGGGGATGAGTCGTTGGCTGGCCGGTCTCTGGTGCTGGGGGCTGGTATTGGCCGGCTTCGGCCTGCCGTTCGTCATCCTGCTGGACTACGGCGTGCGCTACTTCGAATTGTCGTGGACGCCGGAGTTCGTCCGTTTTGCCAGCAACAGCTTGGCGATCTCGGCGCTGACCGCCCTGCTGGCCATGGGCATCGCCCTGCTGCTCGGCTTCTGTCGTCGTCTCGATGGCGGGATCAAGAGCCTGCTGCCGCTGCGCATCGCCGCCATGGGTTACGCCATGCCGGGTACCGTGCTCGCCATCGGGGTGCTGGTGCCGCTCACCGCCCTCGATTTTGCCATCAACGATCTGGCCGAGTGGCTGGGGCGCCAGGGGCCTGGGCTGCTGCTGACCGGCACCATCACCGCCATCGTGTTCGGCTATCTGGTGCGCTTCGTGGCCATCGCCATCGGCTCGGTGGAGAGCAGCATGGGCAAGATCTCCCCCAGCCTCGATATGGCGGCCCGCTCCCTGGGGCAGGGGGATGGCGCCATGCTGCGGCGGGTGCACCTGCCGCTGGTGCGGCGCGGCCTGTTTGCCGGCGCCATGCTGGTGTTCATCGAATCCATGAAGGAGCTGCCCGCCGCCCTGCTGTTGCGGCCGTTCAACTTCGACACCCTGGCGACCCATGTCTACCAGTTTGTGTCGGACGAGATGCTGGAGCGCGGCGCGCTCGGTGCCATCGTCATCGTGCTGGTGGGGCTGCTGCCGCTGATCTGGGTCAACCGCAACCTGGATGGTGCAGGGCACTGAGTTAGCCCACACTGGAATGTTGTCCGGCCGCCGGTCGGTCTGGTTCAAAAGAATATGAGGAAGTCAGCCTTGTCCTGTTTGCAGGTTGAAAATGTCAGTTGCCGTTACAACGGCCGCAATGTGCTGGAACTGCTCTCCCTGACGGTGGCAGACAACGAGATCGTCTGCCTGCTGGGGGCGAGCGGCTGCGGCAAGACCACGCTGCTCAAGGCCATCGCCGGCCTGCTGCCGCTGGCGGAGGGCACGATCCGCCTCGGCGATACCCTGCTCGACGGGCCGGGTGCCAGCGTGCCGCCCGAGGCGCGCAACATCGGCATGATCTTTCAGGATTACGCCCTCTTTCCCCACCTGACGGTGGCCGACAATGTCGGCTTTGGCCTGACCAAGCTCGATCGCCGTGCCCGTCAGCAACAGGTTGAAGAGGCGCTGGCGCTGGTCAATCTGCAGGGGTTGGGAGATCGCTATCCGCACCAGCTCTCCGGTGGCCAGCAGCAGCGGGTGGCCATCGCCCGGGCGCTGGTATGCAAGCCGCGGCTGATGCTGCTGGATGAACCTTTCTCCAACATCGACACCCAGGTGCGGATGAAGTTGATCCTCGAGATCCGCGCCCTGCTCAAGCAGCAGGGGATCGGCGCCATCTTCGTCAGCCACAGCAAGGAAGAGGCCTTTGCCTTCGCCGATCGGCTGGCGCTGTTTCGCGCGGGTCACATCGAGCAGGTGGGCCAGCCGGAGCAGCTCTATCGCCGCCCGCAGAACCGCTTCGTGGCGGAGTTTCTCGGCGGGGTCAATTACCTGGCGGCCGAGGTGGTGGACAGCCACTGCGTGCGCACGGCACTCGGGGTCATCTGCGGCAGCGAGCCCCATGGCCGGGCAGTGGGTGAGCTGCTGCAATTGATGCTCAGGCCCCAGCAGCTGCTGCTGGAAAGCGCCGCGGATGGAGAGCTCAAGGTGGTGGAGCAGCAGTTCCTCGGCCATCACTGCCGGGTGCTGTTCGAGAGTGGCGAGCTGCGGCTGGAGGCGAGCATCGGCGAGCCGCTGGAGGGCGCGCGGGCGCGGGTCAGAGTAACGCCCCACGTACTGGTGTTGTTTGACCCTTTACCCTGAACGCGTGATATCGTCGTGAAATCAATGAACTGGAACCGCGCTGGTTTATAATCGCGCAACGCTAACCGCCCATATCGCCAATGTCTGTTCAGGGGAGAGATATATGAAAGCCCAAGCCGGGATCTGTGCCGAGCCCAATCTGCACGCCCTCTATCTGATGTTCAACCGCACCGGTGACGCCGCCGAGCTGGTAGCCCGTCTGGCCGGGTTGCCGGCCCTGTGGGAGGCGGTGGCCGCCGATTTCCCCGCTGCCGGCTTCAGCGGTCTGGTGGCCGTCGGTGCCGATGCCTGGGATGGCCTCTATCCTGCCGCCCGTCCGCCCCAGTTCCGCGGCTTCATGGCGCAATCCGCCAACGGCCAGGAGGCGCCCAATACCCCGTTCGATCTGTTCGTGCAACTGCGCGCCGATCGGGTCGATGTGCTGCATCACGCCGGTCAGCGCGTCATGGCCCTGCTGGCGGGGTTGGTGGCGCTGGCGGAAGAGGTGCGCGGTTTTCGCAACCTCGACTGCCGCGATCTGACCGGTTTCGTCGACGGCACCGAGAACCCGCAGGATGAGCACCGCGCCGAAGTGGCGCTGCTGGCCGGCGGCGAGTTTGCCGGCGGCTCCTACATCCACGTGCAGCGCTGGGTCCACGCCATGAGCGACTGGGAGAAGCTGGCACTGAAGGAGCAGGAAGACATCATAGGTCGCACCAAGGTCGACAACATCGAGTACGAGTCGGCCGACAAGCCGCTGACCGCCCACATCAAGCGGGTCAACCTCAAGACCCCGAAGGGCGAGTCCATGGAGATACTGCGCCAGAGCATGCCCTGGGGCACCATGACAGAGCAGGGGCTCTACTTCATCTCCTGCTGCCGCACCCCGCAGCACTTCAACGCCATGCTGGCCAGCATGTACAAGGGGGAGGGCAGTCACTTCGATCACCTGCTGCGCTTCACCAAAGCGGTGACCGGCGCAGCCTTCTTCGCCCCTTCAGAAGATTTTCTGGTGGCGCAGGGCAAATAAGGCTCGCCCACCTGCAGATAACAAAAATCCCGGCCTTGGCCGGGATTTTGCGTTTTGGCTGGACCGCGATGACGCGGCGGCAACCATTACGGCGTCTGTTCGAACAGCTCGAGGGCGGAGAGGTAGAGCTCTTCGATGTCGGTGTCGCTGGTCGGGGTGATGAAAATGGTGTCGTCACCGGCGATGGTGCCGAGGATCCCTTCGGCCTTGCCGAGGGAGTCGAGCAGGCGGGCGATCAGCTGGGCCGCACCCGGGCTGGTGTGGATCACCACCAGGGCACCGTTGTGGTCGACATCCAGCACCAGATTCTTGAGCGGGCTGGAGGTGGTGGGCACGCCCAGTTCCACCGGCAGGCAGTAGACCATCTCCATCTTGGCATTGCGGGTGCGAACGGCGCCGAAGCGGCTCAGCATGCGCGATACCTTGGACTGGTTGATGTTTTCGAAGCCCATCTCTTGCAGGGCAGTCACTATCTCTGCCTGGGAGCCAAATCGTTCTTCTTTCAGCAAGGCTTTAAAGGCCTTGGCCAGTTTTTCTTGCTTGTCGTTATGCTTCATCTTGGACTCACGAATGAGGAGGTTTGGCTGCCTGTCACGCTCAGGCGGCAGATATGAACAGCGTGCCCATTTTGCATTCATATGCCTATTTTTGCAAGGAAGCGGCGCTTGTTCTGCATATTGATTCAAATATAGCTTGCATCCACCCATGCCAGCGTTAGAATCAGGACGAAATTTTGAAAACTTATTCAATTGGGCTGTATGGGTATTGAATTAATCGGTATCGAAAAATCCTGGCACAAGGTGCCGGTACTGCAACAGGTCAGCTTTCGGACCGCTCCCGGTGAGACCTTGGTGCTGCTGGGCCCGAGCGGTGCCGGCAAGAGTTCTCTGCTGCGCATGATGAACCTGCTGGACACCCCGGATGCCGGTGTTCTGCGCATCGGTGAAAGTGAATTTTCTTTCCCGTCCAGCCTCTCCACCGCCGAGTTCAACCGCCAGACCCAGGCGCTGCGGCGCAAGGTGGGCATGGTGTTCCAGCAGTACAATCTGTGGCCCCATCTCACCGTGATGGAGAACCTCATCGAGGCGCCGGTCAAGCTGCTCGGCATGAGCAAGGCGGCGGCCATGGAGAAGGGGGGCTATCTGCTGGCCCAGCTGCAACTGGCCGACAAGCGCGACGCCTGGCCGGCTCGGCTGTCTGGTGGTCAGCAGCAGCGGGTAGCCATCGCCCGTACCCTGATGATGGACCCCCAGGTGCTGCTGTTTGACGAACCGACCGCAGCACTCGACCCCGAGATCACCAAGGAAGTGGCGGAGATCATCCGCAACCTGGGCCAGACCGGGATCACCCAGGTAGTGGTGACCCACGAGGTGGAGTTCGCCCGCAAGGTGGCCAGCCAGGTGATCTATCTGGAGAAGGGGCGGATCATCGAAGCCGGCTCCGCCGCCATTTTCCAAGCCCCGCAAACCAGCCGGTTTGCCGAATTCTTGATGCATTGATATTCAAATCGATAAGGAAGCTGTCATGAAAAAGAGTCTGTTGCTGGTCGCCGCCATGGGCCTGCTGAGCACCTCGGTGCTGGCCAAGGAGATCAAGTTCGCCACCGAGGCCACCTACGCGCCGTTCGAATACCTGGACGACAAGAACGAGTTCCAGGGTTTTGACATCGATCTGGCCCGCGCCATCTGTGAACAGGCCAAGCTGGAGTGCAGCTTCCACAACCAGGCCTTCGACAGCCTGATCCCCAGCCTGAAATTCCGTCGCTATGACGCCGCCATCGCCGCCATGGACGTGACCCCGGAGCGGGCCGCCCAGGTCGATTTCTCCGACATCTATTACCAGAACTCCGCGGTGTTCGTGACCAAGAAGGGCGCCTTCAAGGGGCCGGAAGAGCTGGTGGACAAGACCGTCGGCGTGCAGAACGGCACTTCCCACCAGTCCTATCTGGTTGACAACTGGGTGAGCAAGGGTCTGCTGACCGTACCTTACGCCAGCTACCAGAGCGCCTTCCTCGACATGATGAACGGCCGCACCGACGGCGTGTTTGCCGATACCGCAGTTGCCGCCGACTGGCTCAAGCAGCACAAGGAGTATGCCGTTATCGGCACGCCGGTGACTGACGCGAAGTACTTCGGTACCGGTTTTGGCATCGCGGTGGCCAAGGGCAATCAGGAGCTGCTGACTCAGCTGAACAAGGGGCTGGCCGACATCAAGGCCAACGGCACCTATCAGAAGATCTACGACAAATATTTCGCGCACTAAGCCATGTTGAGCCTGTTGTTGGATGCAGCCTGGATGACCCTCGGGCTGGCCTTGGCATCCCTGGTCGGGGGCATGGTGCTGGCGCTGGCGTTCAGCGCCGCCGAACTGAGCAAGCAGCGCGCGCTGGTGTGGCCGGTGGCCACCCTCACCACGCTGATCCGAGGGTTGCCCGAGCTGCTGGTGGTGCTGTTCATCTACTTCGGCTCGACCCAGGTGCTGTTCCTCATCACCGGTGAGTATGTGGAGTTCAGCCCGTTCGCCTGCGGCGTACTGGCGCTCTCCCTGCTGTTCGCCAGCTACGCCACCCAGACCCTGCGGGCCGCCCTCAATGCGGTGCCCGCCGGGCAGCGGCTGGCGGCACTGGCGCTCGGCCTTGGCAAGCGTCACATCTTCTTTCGCATCGTGCTGCCCCAGGCGTGGCGGCACGCCCTGCCGGGGCTCGGCAATCAGTGGCTGGTGCTGCTCAAGGATACCGCACTGGTCTCCCTCATCGGGGTGAACGAGATGATGCGCCAGGCCCAGATGGCCTCGGCCAGTACCTATCAACCCTTCACCTGGTATGCCGCGGCGGCCCTCATCTACCTGGCCATCAGCCTGGTGAGTGAGTTTGGCTTGAAGCAGGCGTCCCGTTACACCCGTCGTTACGGAGGCTGATCATGCAGGATTACCTGATGACCCTGCTGGGTGGCCTGGCGATTACCCTGCAACTCACGGCATTCAGCCTGCTGCTCGGTGTGCTGATGGCAGCAGCCATGACCTGGGTGCTGGAGCGTCGCATTCCGGTGGTGACCCAGCTGGTGCAGCTGTGGGTGCTGATCTTCACCGGCACGCCGCTGCTGATCCAGATCTTCCTCATCTACTACGGGCCGGGCCAGTTTGCCTGGCTCAAAGAGGGGCCGCTCTGGCCGCTGCTCAAGCAGCCCTGGTTCTGCGCCGTGCTGGCGCTCGGCTTCAATACCGCCGCCTACTCCACCCGGCTGTTCAAGGGGGCGCTCGATGCGATCCCGGCCGGTGAGGTAGAGGCCTGCCGCGCGCTCGGCTTCTCCGCCGGCCAGACTTTGTGGATGAAGGTGCGTCACGCCGCCCGGCGGCTGGTGCCCGCCTACTCCAACGAGGTGATCCTGGTGCTCAAGGGGAGTTCGCTCGCCAGTACCATCACCATCATGGATGTGATGGGGCTGGCCCAGCGCCTCAATGCCCAGACCTATGACACCCTGGCGGTGTTCACCGTGGCCGGTGCCCTCTACCTGACCATGAACGGATTGTTAACAATTGGTTTTCGTTGGTGTGAACGCAGGGCGCTGGCCTTCCAGGGCTGAAGTCGGTAGATCTACCTATTAATGGTGAGGGGAAGTGCAGGAAATCTGTGCTTCCCCTCCAATTTTTTGCATTTCCCCCCATTTTTATTCGCCGCCTGTTTATTGGCTCACAGAACCTGTGATTACAACTGTTATCAGATTGTTTTTTAGGGGGGGATCCTTTAAGGTTGGGCGCACAACAAGAAACAACCTTAAACCTACGCTTAAACATGGAGTTGATCATGAAAGTTGCCGTTCTGGGTGCCGCCGGTGGCATCGGCCAAGCCCTCGCTCTGCTGTTGAAAAACCGTCTGCCTGCTGGTTCCGAATTGAGCCTGTATGACATCGCTCCGGTGACCCCGGGCGTGGCGGTCGATCTGAGCCATATCCCGACTGACGTGAAAGTAAAAGGTTTCTGCGGTGAAGATCCGAGCCCGGCTCTGGTCGGCGCCGATGTCGTGCTGATCTCCGCCGGCGTGGCTCGCAAGCCCGGCATGGATCGTTCCGACCTGTTCAACATCAACGCCGGCATCGTCAAGAACCTGGTGGAAAAGTGCGCGGCCTCCTGCCCGAAAGCGCTGATTGGCATCATCACCAACCCGGTCAACACTACGGTCGCCATCGCTGCCGAAGTGCTGAAGAAAGCCGGTGTCTATGACAAGCGTCGCCTGTTCGGCGTCACCACTCTGGACGTGATCCGTGCCGAGACCTTCGTGGCCGAGGCCAAGGGTCTGAACGTCGACAAGGTGCGCGTCAACGTGATCGGTGGCCACAGTGGCGTGACCATTCTGCCGCTGCTCTCCCAGATTGAAGGTGCCAGCTTCACCGCTGACGAAGTGGCCGCCATGACCAAGCGTATCCAGAACGCCGGTACCGAAGTGGTGGAAGCCAAGGCCGGTGGCGGTTCCGCTACCCTCTCCATGGGCCAGGCTGCCTGCCGTTTCGGTCTGTCGCTCATCAAGGGTCTGCAGGGTGAAGCCAACGTCATCGAGTGCGCCTACGTGGAAGGCGACGGCAAACACGCCACCTTCTTTGCACAGCCGATCCTGCTGGGCAAGAACGGTGTCGAAACCGTGCTGGACTACGGCAAGCTGAGCGCCTTTGAACAAGAGGCGATGGATGGCATGCTGGCCACCCTGAAAGCCGATATCCAGCTGGGTGTCGAGTTCGTCAAGTAAGGTGTCCGGATGGACAGCAAGGGGAGCTTCGGCTCCCCTTTGTCGTTATGGTGACGGATGCAGGCGGCGCCGGCCTAAGGGGATGCCACCGGCTGCCGATAACAGGGTGCTGCAGGAGATCCTTATGATGAAACCCATTACCCTTGTCGGCCTTCTCTGTTTGCTGACGCCCCCATTGCTGACGAGCCAGGCGCAGGGGGCCGAGCCTTCCGCCTCTGCCGCCGCCGCGACGAGCGGGGCCGTGGCCGCCTCCGCAGCGGCCAGCACGCCGGCGCAGCCGGAGGCGGCGGTGCCATCTGCTGCGGCCGCTGTGCCGGCGGCTGCGGATACCACGGCTCCACCATCGGCCAGTCCGGCGACGGCCGATGCGCCGGCAGCGGCCCCCATTCCTGCACCTGCCGCCACGGATAGTGGGCGCTCACCCAATAGCCGCCCCATGACCAGTACCCCGAGCAGCAGCAGTGGGCTGAATGTGGACAGCGGCACGCTGCAGGCGGTGCCGCTCTATCGCCAGGACGAGCTGCTCAACTGGATTGAGCAGGGGCGTCACCTGCAGCAGGTGAAGCAGGACAGGTGTCAGCTTACCCAGGATATCGAGGTGCGGGCCGAGGTGATGAAGGTGCCTGCCTATCAGTTTTTGTGGGGGGACATGCTGGCCTGGGGGGTCTGTATCAAGCCCAATGCGGAGCTGGGGGTCAAATTCATGTGGGAGGCGGCCAATCAGGGGCTGGCGCCGGCACTGGAACAGCTGGGCCGTTACTACTGGAAAGGCACGCTGGTGCAAAAGGATCTGCTCAAGGCTGAGACCCTGATGCGGGAGGCCGCCAGCCTGGGCTTCCAGCGGGCGCAGATAGAGTGGGTGGAGATGCTGCTGCAGGGAATGGGCAGCCCGCTCGACTATGAAGAGGCCTACCACTGGTTGCACAGCACGGTGATCGGCGACAAGGCGCTGCACCAGAAGGCGACCAGCCTGCTGAGCCGGCTCGGCAACCGGATGCCGGCCAACGCCATCGCCCGTGCCAAGGCGATGCACTGAGCCAAAAAAATGACCCACGGATCTGCATCCGTGGGCCGGGAGGAGCCGGCCGCCGTGCCGTGACAGGCTGGCCCCTCATCTGGTTATAGTGATCAGATCGCCTTACAGATCTTGGTGGGGACCAAAAACTTCGTAATGGAGCTGGCCGGCCGGAATGCCCGCCGCGATCAGCTGCTGCTTGACTGCCTGCATGAAGCCGACGGGACCGCAGAAGTAGTAGTGGGCCTGCGGCGTGATGCGATCCTTCACTGCTCTCAGATCCATGGTACCGGCAAAGTCGTACCCTTCGCCCTGCACGTCACTGCCCTGCGGCTCCCGATACCAGACCCGGCTCAGCAGGTTGGCGTTTTGGCGGGACTTTTGCTGAATATCCTCCCTGAAGGCATGCACAGCACCCTGTTCACAGGCGTGCAGCCAGGTGATGTCGGCCTGATGGCCCTTCGCCAGCAGTTGGTTGAGCATGCTCATCATCGGCGTGATACCCACACCGGCCGAGAGCAGCACCACCGGGGTATGGCCATCGGCTTTCAGGTAGAAGTCGCCGGTGGGGGGCATCACCTCAATCTTGTCACCCGCTTGCAGATGATCGTGCAGCAGGTTGGAAACCTGACCCTGTGGCTCGCGCTTGACGCTGATGCGGTAGTGCTGGCCATTGGGCGCATCGGAGAGGGAGTACTGGCGGATCTCCTGATATTCCAGCTCGGGGTGGACCAGCTTGATGCTGAGGTACTGGCCCGGCTTGAAGTCCAGGACCGGCTTGCCATCCACCGGCGCCAGCAGGAAGGAGGTGATGAGTTCGCTCTCGACCCGCTTCTCCTTGATCAGGAAGGGGCGGGAACCCTGCCAGCCACCTGCCTGGCTCGCCTTCTCCTGATAAATCTCGCTCTCGCGGCCGATGAAGATGCTGGCGAGCACGCCATACGCCTTGCCCCAGGCATCCAGCACCTCGTCGGTGACCGCACTTCCACCCAATTCTTTGAGCGTGGCCAAGAGATGACTACCTACAATGTGATATTGTTCTGGCTGGATCAGGAAACCCGTGTGCTTGTGGGCGATACGCTCCACGGCCCCGGCCAGTGCCCCCAGGTTGTCGATGTTCTTGGCATAGGCTGCCACCGCATTGAACAGCGCCAGCGGCTGGCCGCCGCTGCGCTGGTGCGCCAGGTTGAAAATGTCCTTCAGTTCGGGGTTATGGCTGAACATGCGCTGGTAGAAGTGCTGGGTGAGCGCGGGGCCCGCCGATTCGAGCAAAGGGATGGTGCTTTTGATGACGGCGATGGTGGCTTGGTCTAACATAGGGGGTCCTTGCTAATTGAACATCTAAAATGTCACTTAATAAGCTGCATCCTAGATGTTTATTTGATCTGAATCAATAATCAATTTCCGCGCGATGCGCCACAGGCACTATGAGACTAACTAGCTATACCGATTTTGGATTGAGAGCCCTGCTCTATCTGGCGACCCTGCCGGAGGGCGAATTGTCGAGCGTGGCCAAGGTCTCCGCCTTGTATGACGTCTCCCGCAATCACATGGTGAAGGTGGTGAACCAGCTGGTGAAACTGGGCTATCTGCAGTCCCAGCGTGGCAAGAATGGCGGGATCCGGATGGCCTGTGCACCGGAGACCGTCAACATCGGTCAGGTGATCCGGGCGCTGGAAGGGAATCTGGACGGGATAGATTGCGGCTCGCCGGCCTGCCACATCGTCTCGGTCTGTCTGCTGAAGAATGCCCTGAAGGAGGCGATGAACGCCTTTCTGGCGGTGATGGACAGCTATACCCTGCAAGACCTGCTGGCCAATCGCGACGAGCTGCAGAAGGTATTTGGCGAATTGATTCCGACTCTGGTGCTGGAGCCGGATGAAGAGAGCGAGTGAGCAAGCAAAAAGGCTGCCAGTGGCAGCCTTTTTTCAATCTTCAAAGCCAGACTCGTTACGGTATAAATCAGGCATTATCCGCGCCATCTTCACCATATTGTTCTCCACTTCCAGGATCTCGATGGGGTAACCGGCCAGCCGCAGGCTGATGTTGGGCTGGGGGATCTCCTCCAGGTATTCCAGGATGGCGCCATTGAGCGTTCTGGGCCCGTCGATGGGCAGTTGCCAGCTCATCTCCTTGTTCAGCTCGCGGATGCTGGCCGAGCCCTCCACCAGGAAGGAGCCGTCCGGCTGGGGGTGGATCTCGTCGCTGGGAGCGGGGGTCATGGAGGTGGTGAAGTCGCCCACTATCTCTTCCAGAATGTCGTCCAGGGTGATCAGTCCCTGAATGTCGCCGTACTCGTCAACGATGAGGCCGATCCGCTCCTTGTTGCGCTGGAACTTGGCCAGCTGGACGTTGAGCGGCGTTCCCTCCGGGATGAAGTAGATCTCGTCCACCTCCCGCAGCAGGCTCGACTTGTTGAACTGATCCCTGGCCATCAGCCGCAGTGCGTCGCGGGCGTGCAGAAAGCCCACCACGTCGTCGATGTTGTCGCGATAGAGCAGGATCTTGGTGTGGGCGCAGTGGGCCAGCTGGCGCAGTATGGTTTTCCAGTCGTCGTTGATGTCGATGGCGTAGATCTCGCTGCGCGGCACCATGATGTGTTCCACCGTCATCTTGTCCAGATCCAGAATGCTGAGCAGCATCTCCTGATGACGCTGGGGGATGAGGCTGCCGGCCTCGTTGACGATGGTGCGCAGCTCCTCGGTATTGAGGGCGTCATCCTTGCTGGGGTTGAGCCGCAGCAGCTTGAGCAGGCCGCTGGTGATGCCGTTGATCAGCCAGACCAGCGGCGAGAGCGGCACCATCAGCCCCTTGAGCACCCAGGAGGCTGGGTAGGCAATCTTCTCCGGGAACATGGCCGCCAGGGTCTTGGGGGTCACTTCACCAAACACCAGCACGATCAGGGTCAGGCCGAAGGTGGCGATGGCCACCCCGAGATCGCCGAAGACGCGGATACAGACGATGGTGGCGATGGCCGAGGCGAGAATGTTGACCAAATTGTTGCCGATCAGGATCAGCCCCAGCAGGCGATCCGGGCGGGAGAGCAGCTTTTCTACCCGGCGGGCGGCCTTGTGTTTGGTCTGGGCCAGATGCCGCAACTTGTAGCGGTTGAGGGACATCATGCCGGTTTCGGAACTGGAGAAAAAAGCAGACAAGAGGATCAAGATAACGAGAACAATCAGCAATGTACTCGTTGAGATACTGTCCAAGAAGGGCTCCTGTGGGAGTGGGTGATAAAAAGGGCGGCGGTCAGCTCAACAAGACTTCTTTGACGAAGCGGCTGCCAAAATAGGCCAGGGTCAGAATGAAGCTGCCGATCAGGCTCAGGGTGATGACCTTGCGGCCGCGCCAGCCACGAGTATGGTGGCCCCACAGCAGCAGCACGTAGACGCACCAGGCCAGGATCGAGAGGATGGCCTTGTGGGATTTGCCCTGGGCGAACATGTCTTCGAGGAAGAACAGGCCGGAGGCAATGGAGAGAGTCAGCAGGAACAGACCCGCCGAGATGAGCTGGAACAGCCGCTTCTCCACCGTCATCAGGGGCGGCATGGCGGGCAGCTGGCTGATCTTGCGCGACTTCAGCTGCCGGTCCAGACAGGCGAGCTGCAGCGCAAACAGGCAGGCGATCATCAATACCGAGTAGGCCATCAGCGCCAGACCAATGTGCAACAGCAGCTGGGGATGGGCTTCCAGATGGGTGATGTAGCGACCGGGAATGAGGGCGCTGGCGGCCAGCAGCAGGGCCGAGAAGCTGTAGACCACCGGCAGCAGGATCCAGCCGTTGAAGCGGCGGGTGACGCAGGTCATGAAGCAGCTGATGATGAGACTGACCAGCGAGGCGACGTTGAGCATGCTCAGATTCTGGCCGGAGTGAGTCACCAGCACTTCGCCGGCCACGGCGGTGCCATGGGCGATCAGGGCCAGTCCGATGCAGGCAAACAGGGGGGCTTGTCCCACTGGTTTGGCACTGAGCAGCAGGTGCAGAGAGGCGATGATGGCCAGCAGATAGAACGCCAAGGCCAGAACAGAGATCACGATCATAACCGGGTCGTTGTCGAGCAAGCGATTGGGAATAGGAAGGGCAGTATACCTTGCACAAGATGTGCTCGCCAGTTGTGCAGCCGCCAATCCGCCCATATATAGGCAGCAGTCTGCCGCAGCGGCGCGCACCAGAAGGTGCGCCGGCACCGGCCGAAATACCAGCCGCCAGCCCTTTTTGAGGGCAGGCCACCGTCGTGTGCGGCGAATAATCGTCCTCATTGCGCCGGCTGAGGTATAATGCCCCCATTTGTTACGCCAAGAACCGGAATGCGTCATGTTTGAGAATTTGACTGAACGACTCTCGCGCACCCTGCGCAATGTCAGCGGCCGTGGTCGTCTGACCGAAGAGAACATCAAAGAGACCTTGCGCGAAGTTCGCATGGCGCTGCTCGAGGCGGACGTCGCCCTGCCGGTGGTGCGTGACTTCGTGGCTCGCGTCAAGGAGCGGGCGGTTGGCCAGGAAGTGGCCAAGTCCCTGAGCCCGGGCCAGGCCTTCATCAAGATTGTGCATGGCGAACTGGTCTCCGTGATGGGGGAGGCCAACGAGCAGCTCAACCTGGCAGCCCAGCCACCGGCCATCATCCTGATGGCGGGTCTGCAGGGTGCCGGTAAAACCACCACGGTCGGCAAGCTGGCCAAGCTGCTCAAAGAGCGCAGCAAGAAAAAGGTGCTGGTAGTCAGTGCCGACGTCTATCGTCCGGCGGCGATCAAACAGCTGGAAACCCTGGCCAATGACATCGGTGTGGACTTCTTCCCGAGCGATGCCAGCCAGAAGCCGGTCGACATCGCCAATGCGGCTATCGATCAGGCGCGCAAGAAGTTCTATGACGTGGTGATCGTCGATACCGCCGGCCGCCTGCACGTCGACAGCGACATGATGGACGAGATCAAACATCTCCACGCTACCATCAAGCCAGTCGAGACCCTGTTCGTGGTGGATGCCATGACCGGTCAGGATGCCGCCAACACCGCCAAGGCCTTCAACGAGGCGCTGCCGCTCACCGGCGTGATCCTCACCAAGGCGGACGGTGATGCCCGCGGTGGTGCCGCCCTGTCGGTGCGCCACATCACCGGCAAGCCGGTCAAGTTCATCGGTATGGGCGAGAAGACCGATGCGCTGGAGCCGTTCCACCCGGATCGTCTGGCCTCCCGCATCCTCGGCATGGGCGACGTGCTCTCTCTCATCGAAGAGGTGGAGCGCAACGTCGATAAAGAGAAGGCGGCCAAGCTGGCCAGCAAGGTCAAGAGCGGCAAGGGCTTCGATCTGGAAGATTTCCGCGAGCAGCTGGCCCAGATGCGCAACATGGGCGGCATGATGGGCATGCTCGACAAGCTGCCGGGCATGTCCGGCCTGCCGGACAACATCAAGGATCAGATGGATGACAAGCTCACTGTGCGGATGGAGGCCATCATCAGCTCCATGACGCCCAAGGAGCGTGCCCATCCCGACCTCATCAAGGGCTCTCGCAAGCGTCGTATCGCTGCAGGCTCGGGCATGCAGGTGCAGGATGTGAACAAGCTGCTCAAGCAGTTCACCGAGATGCAGCGGATGATGAAGAAGATGTCCGGCAAGGGTGGCATGCGCAAGATGATGGGGCAGATGAAGAACATGCTGCCACCGGGATTCGGTGGTGGCCGCGGCCCCTTCTGATTGCCGGGTCGTCATGCACACGTCAAGGGCTCACCATGGGTGGGCCCTTTTCATGGGGCCGCTTGTGCAAAAAATGGCTGGCTTGGTTGCAATTATTACGAATCCAAGTAGAATTACGCGGCTTATTTTAAGCTAGGGTCCGCGTGTTTGCGGGCCTTGTTCATTAGATGTTAATGAGGACGATATGGTAACCATTCGTTTACAACGTGGTGGCGCGAAAAAGCGTCCGTTCTACCAGGTAGTAGTTGCTGACAGCCGTAACGCCCGTGACGGTCGTTTCATCGAGCGCGTTGGTTTCTTCAACCCGGTTGCTTCTGGTAACGCTGAAAAGCTGAACCTGGACCTGGCTCGCATCGAGCATTGGGTTGGTACTGGTGCCGCTGTTTCTGACCGCGTTGCCAAGCTGATCAAAGACGCTGCCAAAGCTGCTTAATCAGCCAAACGGTAAGGAGTTAAGGTGGAAAAACCTGTAGTTCTGGGCACCCTGGGTACCGTTTACGGCATCAAGGGCTGGCTTAAAGTGAACTCCTTCACCGATGTTGCCGAAGCGATTTTCGATTACAACCCCTGGCTGATCAATCAGAACGGGGTGTGGCGTGAAATTCAGGTTTCATCTTGGAAGCGTCACAACAAGGGTCTGATCTGCAAACTCGATGGTATCGACGTGCGCGAGGATGCCCTGGCATTGACCAATGTCGAGATTGGCGTAGCCGCCGATCTGTTGCCTGCGTTGCCTGAGGGCGAGTTCTACTGGCGTGACCTGATTGGTTGCTCGGTAGTGACCACCAAGGGATACGACCTGGGCAAGGTGACCGAATTGATGGAAACCGGCTCCAACGATGTGTTGGTGGTTGAGGCCAATGTAAAAGATGCCTTTGGTGCGAAGGAGCGGTTGATTCCGTTCCTGGAAGAGCAGGTGATCAAGAACATTGATCTGACTGCTCGAACAATCGAAGTTGATTGGGATCCTGGTTTCTAGTTTCCCGCGCTAACACGGGTGCCGGAGGTTTCTTATGTGGATTGGGGTGATTAGCCTCTTCCCTGAAATGTTCCGAGCCATTACCGAGCACGGGGTAACGGGTCGGGCCGTCAAGAGTGGCCTGCTGCAGATTGAGTGCTGGAACCCCCGGGACTTTACCCACGACAAACACCGTACGGTCGATGATCGTCCTTATGGTGGTGGGCCCGGCATGTTAATGATGGTTCAGCCGCTGCGTGACGCGATTCATGCAGCCAAGCAAGCGGCGGGAGACGGGGCGAAAGTCATCTATCTCTCTCCTCAGGGACGCAAGCTGACTCAAGCGGGCGTGACCGAGTTGGCGACGAATCAGAAACTGATTCTGGTCGCCGGTCGATACGAAGGTATCGATGAACGCGTGATACAAACCGAAGTCGACGAAGAGTGGTCTATCGGGGATTACGTGTTAAGTGGTGGCGAATTGCCTGCCATGACCCTGATCGATGCGGTTTCGCGTCTGGTCCCGGGGGTTTTGGGCGATCAGGCCAGTGCCGAGCAGGACTCCTTCACGGATGGCCTGCTGGATCATCCCCACTACACTCGGCCGGAGTTGTTGGATGGATTGGCGGTGCCAGAGGCGCTGACAAGCGGCAATCACGAAGTGATTCGGCGCTGGCGGCTCAAGCAATCGCTCGGACGAACCTGGCAGAGAAGGCCGGAACTTATTAACAACCTAGCTCTGACTGACGAGCAAGAATCACTTCTTGCCGAGTATGTCCGCGAAGTGCGTGACAGCGTTAAGTAGAGTTTTCAGTTTATCCTAGGTAAGGAAAGACAATGAGCAAGATTATTCAGCAGCTTGAACAAGAGCAACTGCGTACCGACATCCCGGCTTTTGCCCAGGGCGACACCGTACGTGTTCAAGTTCGTGTTAAAGAAGGTGGTAAAGAGCGTCTGCAGGCTTTCGAAGGCATCGTTATTGCCAAGCGTAACCGCGGTCTGCACTCTGCTTTCACCGTTCGCAAGATCTCCAACGGCGAAGGTGTTGAGCGTGTATTCCAGACTCACTCTCCGCTGATCCACAGTGTAGAACTGAAGCGTCGTGGTGATGTTCGCCGCGCCAAACTGTACTACCTGCGCAACCTGTCCGGCAAAGCTGCTCGTATCAAAGAGAAGCTCAACTAATTCGATTCGAATTGGTGTCGGTATGTCGGCGAAAAGCTCGACAGGTAGTGAAAAGGCTCGCCAATGGCGAGCCTTTTTTGTATCCGCTTTCGGGTGTGTCGGCTCAACCTGGCTGGCTGACCCGCACCACCGAGTTGTCGCGTCCGAAGGGACCGGGCACGTAGTCATCCGCCGCCCAGTCGTTGTCGTAGTGGGTCTCCCCGTTGGGTTGCACCAGCTGGTAGCAATACTCGAAATGAGCGGGACCGTCGGTCGGCAGATTGAGGGTGGTCTTGAACTCACCGCTCTTCATCCGCTTGAGCTCGATGGGTTGCCACTGGCTGAACTCCCCCAGCAACAGCACCTGCTCGGCCTCTCCTGCTGCCTCTTTTTCCACGGCAAAGGTCACCTTGACCTCGGGGCGGGACTTGAGAAATTGCTTGTTGATCGGCATGACGCCTCCTTGTCCTGATTGCGAAGAAATAGCTGCTGGCTATTTTTATATCACTTTATGACAAAGATGTTGATAACAGAGATCAAGCGGGCAGGGCAAAGTGGCGCTGCAGCAGCCCGTGGGTAAAGCCTATCTTGAGGTAAAAGCCGCGCGGCAGGGTCATGATCGGTTGGCCATTGCGGCCGATGGCCCGGGTCAGAGCCTTGTTGTTGGCCGCTTTGGGACGCAGTTGCAGCACCTGGCCGTGGCGGGCGCTGATCTGCTCCACCTCTCCCAGCACTATCATGTCCATCAGCTCTTCCCAGTCTTGGCGCAGCAGCCGCTCCTCCTCTTCATTCGGACTCCACAACAGCGGCATGCCGATCCGGCGCTCACCGATGGGGATCTCGCGGCTGCCCTCCACCGGGATCCAGAGCACGCGGGAGAGCTTGTTGCGCACATTGGATAGTTCCCACTGCTGGCCGCTGACACCGATCAGCGGTGCCACGCAGACGAAGGTCGTCTCCAGCGGTTTGCCCTGAGGATCGATGGGGATCGTCTTGAGTTCGATGCCGAGATCCGGGAAGTCCTGTTCGGGCTTGCTGCCGGCGCTGGCCCCCAGCTGCCACTCGATCAGCTGGCCAACCCAGCCCTTGTCACGACGCAGATCCGCCGGCACGGCGATGTCGGCCGTGGCGGCCAGCTGGGCCAGCGTGAAGCCCGCCATGGCATAGGCGCGGGCCAGCAATTCCTGCTCTGACTGGGGGTTGGTGGGCATGGGTCACTCCTGCAAAGGGGGATTATTCTAGCAACTCTGATCCTCGCTGAGGATCGCTGTTTTTATAACCGATCCTGGCAGGGGTATGCACAGGGGGGGCTGTTTTGTGAGTAAGTGCTTATCATAATGATTTTAAACGAATTTGTCTCTATGTCGTCGGTCATTGATCGGCAGGATCCAGGCTCAAAATAGTTGTCCAAGGGTTTGCTCGCGCTGTTGCACACAGTTATCCACAGAAATCTTGGATAACTGCCGGCAAGTGCTAATAGTTGGCTCATTGTTACAAAAAAATGTGAAACAGCACCGATTTTAACGGCGATTCCAGAGCAGATAGTGTGCCACTCCTGTGGATAAAATAGCCGTGGTGGATCTTTGAACAGTCGAACTTGTTCACAATCGAGATCCCGGATCGCCGGCCGTGAAAGACATGGATCTTGATCCAGCATTGATTGTTTAACACCATGTATTTAAATACATATTCTGTTTTTATCAACATGGGGTATGCTGTCGCCTGGTTTGGATCAGATAAATGAAACTACTGTATATACCTGCTTGCTCACAGGCTTATGCACAGTCTGGGTGGGCAACTTGGCTCAGTTGATCCTTGGATTTGTTTATAAGTCGGCTTGAAATTGAAAGTTATTCATGAGTGGGGGATCGCAGTCCCTGTTTGCTGCCACGAGGTGAATGTGGAACAATCCCCTTATAGATTCAGCCTTTATAAGGTGATCACGTGATAGATGGCGACGGGTTTCGTCCCAATGTCGGAATCGTGATCTGTAACCGTGACGGACAAGTATTGTGGGCTAAGCGCTATGGGCAGCACTCCTGGCAGTTTCCGCAGGGAGGGGTTGATGATGGTGAGACGCCGGAGCAGGCCATGTATCGTGAGCTGTATGAGGAGATAGGCCTCAAGCCCGAAGATGTGACCATCATGGCCACCAGTCGCAACTGGCTGAAGTACCGCTTGCCCAAACGCCTCGTTCGTTGGGACAGTTCACCGGTCTGTATTGGCCAAAAACAAAAATGGTTCTTGCTGCAGCTGGATCCGGGCAGGGAGTCCAGGATCCAGTTCGGCTGTCATGGTCATCCCGAGTTTGATGACTGGCGTTGGGTCAGCTTCTGGTACCCGGTTCGTCAGGTCGTCTCCTTCAAGCGGGAAGTCTATCGACGGGTAATGAAGGAGTTTGCCCCGCTGGCAATGCCGGTGCCGGCAGTTCAGGTCAACAAGAAGGATGGGCGGCGCAATCGCCCCCGTTAAGGAGCACAGATTAGTTGTTAACGGAACTCAGACGCATCGTCGAAAGCATGGCCGAGGCCAATACCCTCGAGCTGGCCTTGCAGGCACTGGTCAGCCAGACCCGGCTGGCCATGATGGTGGACTGCTGTTCCGTTTATGTCTCAGAACCCGAGATGCGCCGCTACCGACTGGCCGCGACCGATGGTCTGGCCGAGTCGGCGGTGGGCAAGGCCACCCTGCCGTTCGAGCAGGGCATCGTCGGTCTGGTGGGTCAGCGGGAAGAGCTGATCAACCTGGCCGATGCCCCCTCCCATCCCAGCTTCAAGTTCCTGCCCGATGTGGCCGAAGAGGCGTTTCGTTCCTTCCTCGGCGCCCCCATCATGCATCAGCGTCAGGTGGTGGGCATTCTGGTGGTGCAACAGAAGGAGAGCCGTCTCTTCGATGAGGGGGAAGAGTCCTTCATGGTGACCCTGGCGGCCCAGCTGGCGGCCCGGATCGCCCAGGCTCAAGCCAAGGGCTGGTTGCAGAAGACCGACTGGAGCAAGCCGCTGCGTGGCATTGCCGGTGCCAGCGGCATCGCCATGGCCAAGGCCTGGGTGTGGCGGCCGCGCAAGGAGCTCAACTCCATCACCCCACGCAAGGATGAGGATCACGCCAGACAGCTGGAGCGGCTGAATGTGGCGGTGGAGGAGGTGCGCCACGATCTGGAGAGCCTGGCACTGCGGTTTCGCGAGAGCTACAGCCAGGACTCGGTCGCCATCTTCGACATCTACCTGCATCTGCTGAACGATCCGGGCTACATCAAGCCCATTCGCAACAAGGTGAGCAAGGAGCACTGGACGGGGGTATCGGCGGTCAAGCTCATCAGTGACCGGCTGATCGATCAGTTCAAGGGGATGAAGGATCCCTACCTGCAGGAGCGCTCCACCGATGTGAAGGACATCGCCCAGCGACTCATCAGCCGGCTGGTGCAAAACGAGCCAGAGCATATCGCCATCGGCGAGCCGGTGGTGCTGGTGGCCGACGAGGTGACCGCTACCATCCTGGCCGAAGTCCCCCGCGAGTTTCTGACCGGGGTAGTGTCGCTCAAGGGGGGCACCAACTCCCACGCCGCCATTCTGGCTCGCGCCATGGGGGTGGCGGCCATCATGGGGGTGGATCTGCCGCTCGGCGACATCGGTGGTCGCATGCTGGTGGTCGATGGTTACAGCGGCGATCTCTTCATCGAGCCCAATCAGGTGATCCTGACCGAGTACCGCCAGCTGCTGAGCGAGGAACGGGCGCTCGATACTCTGGTGCGCAGCGTCGACAACCAGCCCTCCGAGACGGCCGATGGCGTGCCAGTCTCTCTGCTGCTCAACGCCGGGCTCAGTGCCGACACCGAAATATCCCTCAATCAGCTGGCGGACGGGGTCGGCCTCTATCGCACCGAAATCCCCTTCATGCTGCAGGACAGCTTCCCCTCCGAGTGGGAGCAGACCGCCCGTTATCGCGGCATTCTGGAGACCTACCGCAACCGGCCGGTCTGCATGCGGACCCTGGATGTGGGCGGCGACAAGCAGCTGCCCTATTTCCCCATCGTCGAGGAAAACCCCTTCCTTGGCTGGCGGGGGATCCGGCTCACCCTGGATCACCCAGAACTGTTCCTGGTGCAGCTCAAGGCGATGCTGCGGGCCAGCGAAGGGTTGGACAATCTGGCCATCATGCTGCCGATGATCAGCAGCGTCAGTGAAATCAAGGCTTCCCGCCGCCTGCTGGATCAGGCCTGGCGAGAAGTGTCGGAAGAGGCGGCCAGCCGTGAGGCGGTGATCCGCTACCCGAGCCTGGGGGTGATGATCGAGGTGCCTTCCGCCCTCTACATCCTGCCCGAAATGGCACCGCTCATCGATTTCTGGTCGGTGGGCAGCAACGATCTGACCCAGTACCTGCTGGCGGTGGATCGCAACAACGCTCGCGTCGCCAACATCTACGATGCCTTCCATCCGGCGGTGATCCGCGCCCTGCAACTGCTGGTCGATGCCTCCCATCGTTACCAGAAGCCGGTGTCGGTGTGTGGCGAGCTGGCCGGTGATCCGGTCGGGGTGCTGCTGCTGCTGGCCATGGGCTATCGCCGCTTCAGCATGAACACCCACAACATCGCTCGCATCAAGTACGTGCTGCGCCAGTCCACCCTGAGCGAACTGACGGTGTTGCTGACGGATGGCCTCAAGCACGACAACCCGCACGTGCTGCGCGGCCTGTTTGCCCGCTATCTGGAAGAGCACGGCCTGGGCGGTTTGCTGCGCGCCGGTCACAAAACGAAACAGACTGATTGATAATCATGCCTTGTCCCTGCTGACGAATGATCGGAAAATGCGGCTTTTCTTATGACTGGGGCCGCATATGCAGCACGATGGATATTGGGTTTTCTCGCAGATTGATCCCGTAGCATTCAGTTTGGGACCACTATCGGTACGCTGGTATGGTCTCATGTACCTGTTTGGTTTCGCCTTTGCCATGTGGCTGGCGGGGCGCCGCGCGGATGCGCCGAATAGTGGCTGGACTCGCAACGAGGTCTCGGACCTGCTGTTTTACGGCTTCCTCGGGGTGATCCTGGGTGGCCGGGTCGGTTACGTGCTGTTCTACAACTTCGACATGTTCCTGGCCGATCCTCTCTACCTGTTCAAGATCTGGACCGGTGGCATGTCGTTCCACGGCGGCCTGATCGGGGTCATTACCGCCATGGTCTGGTTTGCCCACAAGACCAATCGCCACTTCTTCACCGTGGCTGACTTCGTGGCACCGCTCATTCCGTTCGGCCTCGGCGTCGGCCGCATCGGCAACTTCCTCAATGGCGAGCTGTGGGGCCGGGTCACCGATGTGCCCTGGGCCATCATCTTCCCGGAGGCAGGTCCCGAGCCGCGTCATCCGTCCCAGCTCTATCAGTTCGCGCTGGAAGGGGTGGTACTGTTCATCATCCTCAACCTGTTCTGGCGCAAGAACCCGCCCCGGGGCGCCATCTCCGGCATGTTCCTGCTGTTCTACGGCCTGTTCCGCTTCCTGGTGGAGTTCGTACGCCAGCCGGACAGCCAGCTCGGTCTCTACTTCCAGGAGATCAGCATGGGCCAGATCCTCTCCACCCCGATGATCATCATCGGTGCCCTGATGATCTGGGTTGCCTACAAGCGCCCGCAGCTGTTCGGTAACAGCGTCAAGGAGGCAAAGTAATGCGAGCCTATCTCGACCTGATGCAGAAGATCCTCGATGAAGGGACCGTCAAATCCGACCGTACCGGTACCGGCACCATCTCCCTGTTCGGCCATCAGATGCGCTTCAATCTGGCGGAAGGCTTCCCGCTGGTCACCACCAAGAAGTGCCACCTGCGCTCCATCATTCACGAGCTGCTGTGGTTCCTCAATGGCGATACCAACACCGCCTACCTAAAAGAGCACGGCGTCAGCATCTGGGATGAGTGGGCCGACGAGAACGGCGATCTGGGGCCGGTGTATGGTGCCCAGTGGCGCTCCTGGCCGGCGGCTGACGGGTCTGTCATCGATCAGATCCAGAAGGCAGTGGACGACATCAAGCACAATCCGGATTCGCGCCGCATCATCGTCTCCGCCTGGAACGTGGGCGAGCTGGACAAGATGGCGCTGGCTCCCTGCCACGCCTTCTTCCAGTTCTACGTGGCCGACGGCAAGCTCTCCTGCCAGCTCTACCAGCGCAGCTGTGACGTGTTCCTCGGCCTGCCGTTCAACATCGCCAGCTACGCACTGCTGACCCACATGATGGCCCAGCAGTGTGACCTGGAAGTGGGCGACTTCGTCTGGACCGGTGGTGATGTGCACCTCTACTCCAACCACATGGAGCAGACCGCGCTGCAGCTCACCCGCGAGCCGCGCCCGCTGCCGACTCTGGTGATCAAACGCAAGCCGGACTCCATCTTCGATTACAAGTTCGAGGATTTCGAAATAGAGGGTTACGACCCCCATCCCGGCATCAAGGCGCCCGTCGCCATCTGATGTGAAAGGCGCCCATGAGGCGCCTTTTTTATGCATAAAAACCACAGGATATTCATTCTGATGACTGGGCTTCGAGTGATATCCGTATGGGAGAAAACCTGCTTATAGCAGACATGTTTGATTTTGCCTTCGGTTTTCTCGTTGTATTTCGCAGTAAGAAACGATTTTCCATTAATTGTTATGGGATATAGACTCAAAACAAAGTAATACTGTGGATAATTTAACCATGAGCGACGTAATCAAAAAGTTCCTCAAGCTGGAGGCCGCCTCCGGAATAATTCTGATCATGGCGGCTATGCTGGCGATGATCCTGGCCAACAGCGGCCTGGCCGGCAGCTATCAGGCCTTCCTCGATACCCAGGTGCAGGTGCGCATCGCCGCCCTCGACATCAACAAGCCGCTGCTGCTCTGGATCAACGATGGCTTCATGGCCGTCTTCTTCCTGCTGGTCGGCCTCGAAGTGAAGCGCGAGATGCTGGAAGGGGCTCTCTCTTCCCGGGTGCAGGCCACCTTCCCGGCCATCGCCGCGGTGGGCGGCATGCTGGCGCCCGCGCTCATCTATGCCTTCTTCAACTACTCGGATGAAGTGGCGCGTGCCGGCTGGGCGATTCCCGCCGCCACCGACATTGCCTTCGCCCTCGGGGTGATGGCGCTGCTGGGCAAGCGGGTGCCGGTGAGCCTCAAGGTGTTCCTGCTGGCGCTGGCCATCATGGATGACCTGGGTGTGATCATCATCATCGCGCTGTTCTACACCCAGCAGCTGTCGCTGACGGCGCTGGCGATCGGCATCCTGGCGACCCTGACCCTGCTGTGGATGAACCGCCGCGGCGAGGATCGGATCAGCCTCTACATGCTGGTGGGGCTGGTGCTCTGGGTGGCGGTGCTGAAATCGGGCGTCCATGCGACCCTGGCCGGGGTCATCGTGGGCTTCATGATCCCGCTCAGCGGCAAGCGTTATGCCTCGCCACTCAAGCAGCTGGAGCATGCCCTGCACCCCTGGAGTGCCTACCTGATCCTGCCGCTGTTCGCCTTTGCCAATGCCGGGGTGTCGCTGGAGGGGATTGGTCTCTCCGCCCTGCTGAGCCCGGTGCCGCTCGGCATCATGCTGGGTCTGTTCATCGGCAAGCCGCTCGGGGTGTTCACCATCAGCTGGCTGGCGGTGAAGCTCGGCATTGCCCAATTGCCCAACGGGGTCAATTTCAAACAGATCTTCGCGGTCAGCATCCTGTGTGGCATCGGCTTTACCATGTCGATGTTCATCGCCTCGCTGGCCTTCGAGCACGGCGGGTTGGATTACGGCAGCTATTCGCGCCTCGGGATCCTGGTGGGATCGACCCTGGCGGCGATCGTCGGTTATCTCGCCCTGCGCATAGCGCTCCCGAACCGGGAGGCCGACCAAAGCACGGAGGGGTTATGAAAAGACTAGGATGGCTGGCCTTGCTGGCGCTGAGCCAGACGGCCTGGGCCGGCAGTCTGCAGGATTGCCAGCAAGATGCGGCCTCGGCCGGCTGCTCGGCCTACCTCAACGGGGTGGTCGACAGCGCCCTGATGCTGGGGGACAAGCAGGCCAAGGCCCAGTTTGGCGAGACCTTCGCTGAACGGGCACTGAGCAGCCGGGCCGGCGAGCGGGTCAAACAGTCCAACAAGCGTTACTGCGGGGAGCGGATGCCGGATCCGGCCCGCCTCAAGGCCCATCTGCAGGCGCAGTTCGACGCGAACAAGGTTGACTCGATCAGCGACATGTATGACATTCTGGCGGCTGAACTCAGTTGCTACCGGAGTCCGCGCAGCGCGGGAACCCCATCGGATGTCACACCTTAACTACAACCATCTTTACTATTTTTGGATGACTCAGAAGAAGGGCTCCGTCACGCAAGCGGCGGAAGCCCTCTTCTTGACCCCGCAGACCGTCACCGGCCAGATCAAGCTGCTGGAGCAGCGCCTGGGCGGCAAGCTGTTGATGCGCAAAGGGCGCTCCCTCGAGGCGACCGAGCTGGGTCAGCTGGTGTTTCGCTATGCCGACAAGATGTTCAGCCTCTCCTACGAGATGCTGGATATCGTCAACTACCGCAAGGAGAGCCAGATCCTGTTCGACGTCGGCATCGCCGATGCGCTCTCCAAACGCCTTGCCAGCCGGGTACTGCTCTCCGTCATCCCCAACGACGGCTCCATCCACCTGCGCTGCTTCGAATCGACCCACGAGTTGCTGCTGGAACAGCTGAGCGAGCACAAGCTCGACATGATCCTGTCGGACTGCCCGGTGGACTCCAGCCAGCACGCCGGCCTGCTCTCCAAGCGGCTTGGTGGCTGCGGGGTCAGCTTCTTCTGCAAGGCGCCACTGCCATTGCTCCCTTTTCCGGCCTGTCTGGAGGAGCGCAAGCTGCTGATCCCGGGCCGGCGCACCGCCATGGGCCGCCAGCTGACCCAGTGGTTCGAGCAGCAGGGCGTATCGCCCAGCATCCTCGGCGAGTTTGACGATGCGGCCCTGATGAAGGCATTCGGCTTCTTCAACCAGGGCATCTTCATGGCTCCCACCATCTATCGGGAGGAGATCCTGGAGGGGGAGGAGGTGATGCTGCTGGGGGAGACCCAGGATCTGATGGAGGAGTACTACGTCATCTTCGCCGAACGGATGATCCAGCATCCGGCGGTAAAACGGGTATGCGAGAGCGATTTCTCCTTTCTGTTTGCCGGTCAGGAGGATTTCACCACGATTCAACCGGCAACCCTGTCATTTTAAATCGACGGGCCACAGAGTATGATTCTTGCCTCGAACGAGAGGGAATGAGATGCAACTGGAAGAGATGGAGGCAAATGCAAGCCGGGCGGTCGCTCTGCTCAAGGCGCTGGCCAACGAGCGGCGCTTGTTTATCCTGTGTCAGCTGCTGGAGCGGGAGCTGTCGGTGGGCGAGCTCAATGAGCGGCTGGGTTTGAGCCAGTCGGCGTTGTCACAGCATCTGGCTGTGTTGCGGCGGGATGAACTGGTGGAGACGCGCAAGGAGGCCCAGACGGTCTACTATTCGCTGCGCAGCCACGAGGTGCGCGAGATGATAGGATTGCTGCACAAGTTGTACTGCAGCGAACAGAAATAAAAAACCGGCACGAAGGCCGGTTTTTTTAGCTTTGTTCAGCGGATGCTGAATTAAGCCATAGCTTTGATCTGGGCAGACAGGCGGCTCTTGTGACGAGCAGCTTTGTTCTTGTGGATCAGGCCTTTGGTCGCCATACGATCCATGATCGGCTGAGCAACAGCGAAAGCGGCAGTCGCGGCAGCCTTGTCGCCAGAGGCGATGGCAGCGATGACTTTCTTCAGGTAGGTACGGGTCATGGAACGACGGCTGGCGTTGTGCTGACGACGTTTCTCTGACTGAAGAGCGCGCTTCTTAGCAGATTTGATGTTAGCCAAGGTAAAACTCCTAAAACTGTCTTAGCGAGTGTATTGAAAAGGCCCGGAAATATGCCTTCTCAACCACATATTGTCAAATGATTTGTGCAAATAAACACCGCCCCCCGGTGGTGTGTCAGATGGGAGACGGTTAAACTGTCGGCCGATTCTAACAGCATTCTTTTCTTTCCGACAGTTCCAGAGGCCTCGTCTTGAGTAAGAAATTGATCAAATCCGGCATGATAGTGTCCGGAATGACGTTGGCGTCCCGCGTGATGGGCTTGGTGCGCGATGTGGTCATCGCAAATCTGCTCGGTGCCGGGGTGGCCGCAGACGTCTTCTTCTTTGCCAACCGCATTCCCAACTTTCTGCGTCGCCTGTTCGCCGAAGGTGCCTTCAACCAGGCCTTTGTTCCCGTGATGACGGAGTACAAGAAAAAGGGCGACGAGAGCGAGGTGCGCGAGTTGCTGGCCGCAGTGGCGGGCACCCTAGGGGGGATCGTCACCGTGGTCACCCTGCTCGGGGTGCTGGGCTCCGGCGTGCTGACCGCCCTGTTCGGTTGGGGCTGGTTCTGGGACTGGTTGCACGGCGGGCCGGCGGCCGAGAAGTTCGAGATGGCGAGCCTGATGCTCAAGATCACCTTCCCCTATCTCTGGTTCATCACCTTTACCGCCATGGCGGGGGCCATCCTCAATACCTTCGGCCGCTTCGGGGTCTCCTCCTTTACGCCGATCTTTCTCAACATCACCATGATCGCCGCCGCCTGGTGGATCTCGCCCTGGCTGGACGACCCTGAACTGGCGCTGGCCATCGGTGTCTTCCTCGGTGGTCTGGTGCAGTTCCTGTTCCAGTTCCCGTTCCTGCGCCAGATCAACATGCTGGTGTGGCCCAAGTGGGGTTGGCACCATCCGGGGGTGGTGAAGATCCGCACCCTGATGATCCCGGCGTTGTTCGGGGTGTCGGTCAGCCAGATCAACCTGCTGGTCAACACCATGCTCGCCTCGTTCCTGGCGACCGGCGCCATCAGCTATCTCTACTACTCGGATCGACTGCTGGAGTTCCCGCTCGGCATGTTCGGTGTCGCCATCAGTACCGTCATTCTGCCGGCGCTGGCCAAAAAACACGTGGATGCTGATCCGGCCGACTTCTCCCGCACCATGGACTGGGGGGTACGGATGGTGATGCTGCTCGGCCTGCCGGCCATGGTGGGCATCGCCGTGCTGCGCGAACCCATTCTGCGGGTACTGTTCATGCGCGGCGAGTTCGGCTTGCATGAGGTGAGCATGTCCAGCGCCAGCCTGCTGGCATCCACCACGGGCCTGCTGTCGCTGATGCTGATCAAGGTGCTGGCCCCCGGCTACTATGCCCGCCAGGATACCCGCACCCCGGTGCGGATCGGGATGATGTCGATGGCGGCCAACATGGCCTGCAACCTCATCTTCATCTATCCGCTCGGTTACGTGGGGCTGGCGCTGTCGACTGCCTGCTCGGGCACGCTGAACGCGGCCCTGCTGTTCAAGGGGCTCCATCAGCAGAACGTCTACCGGCCCTCCCGCCACACCGGGGTATTCTGCCTCAAGCTGCTGACCGCAAGTCTGCTGATGGGGAGCGTGCTCCTTTACTTCTCGCCGGATCTGGCCCAATGGGGCGCCTGGCACATGAGCAAGGCGAGCATGCAGCTGACCATGCTGCTGGTACTGGGGGGCGCCATCTATGCCGGTGTCCTGCTGGCGCTGGGTATTCGGCCAAAAGATCTGAGAGCGGGGCGGGATGACTGAGTCGGCGCGCCATGGCGGAAGTCCCGCTTGAGCCAGCAATCAGGGCGGGATGGCTGAAATCGGGTCAGCAACAGGGCTGACCCAGAGTGCCGCCTGATATATAATCCGGCGATTTTCATAGCAGCGACGCACAAGGCATTGATGGAGCTTATCCGCGGTATTCACAATATCAAGCCCCGTCACCGGGGGTGTGTATTGACCATTGGCAACTTTGATGGAGTTCATCAGGGTCATCATGCCGTGCTGTTTCGCCTGCAGGAAAAAGCAGCCCAGCTGGGCCTGCCGGCCTGCGTCATGCTGTTTGAACCGCAGCCGCTGGAGCTGTTTGCCGGGGCTGCGGCGCCGGCTCGCCTCAGCCGCCTGCGGGAGAAGTATGAAGCGCTCAAGGGGATGCAGATCGATCGCATGCTCTGCGTGCGCTTCAACCATCGCTTCGCCGAGCAGTCTGCCACCACCTTCATCGAGCAACTGCTGGTGGAGAAACTCGGCGTGCACTATCTGGTGGTGGGCGACGATTTTCGTTTCGGCAAGGGGCGGGAAGGGGACTTCCACCTGCTGGAAGAGGCCGGCCGGCGCTTCGGTTTCGAGGTGATCAGCACCCAGAGCTTCCAGTTGTCCCGTCAGCGGGTCAGCAGCACGCTGGTGCGCGAGGCCCTCGCGGCCGGTCGCATGGCGGAGGTGGAGCTGATGCTCGGCCGTCCCTATACCATCAGCGGCCGGGTGGCCCACGGCGACAAGCTGGGCCGCACCATAGGTTTTCCCACCGCCAATCTGGCCCTCAAGCGCCAGGTGATCCCGGTCGGTGGCGTGTTCGCGGTGGAAGTGTTATGTTCCGGCAAGACCTTCCCCGGTGTCGCCAATGTGGGTGTACGGCCGACCTTGAGCGGTACACAAGCCAGATTGGAAGTACATCTATTTGATTTTTCTGGCGACCTATATGGTCAACAGGTCAAGGTGCTGCTTCGCCACAAGCTGCGCGAAGAGCAGAAGTTTGCCTCTTTCACCGCCTTGAAAGAGCAGATCGAACGAGATGCCCTGGCGGCCCGAGCCTGGTTCGGGCTGCCACTACTCCATTTACCCAGCACTCTTTTAGAAAAGAAGGGAACCCAGGACTGATGAGCGACTATAAACACACCCTGAATCTTCCGGAAACCGAGTTTCCGATGCGTGGCGATCTGGCCAAGCGCGAACCCAACATGCTGAAACGTTGGTACGATCAGGATCTTTACGGCGCCATTCGCCGCGCCAAAGCGGGCAAGCCTTCGTTCATTCTGCACGATGGCCCCCCCTATGCGAACGGCAGCATTCACATCGGTCACTCGGTCAACAAGATCCTCAAAGACATCATCATCAAGTCCAAGGGCCTCTCCGGTTTCGACTCCCCCTATGTGCCGGGCTGGGATTGCCACGGTCTGCCCATCGAACTGAAAGTGGAAGGCATGGTCGGCAAGCCGGGCGAGAAGGTTTCCGCCGCCGAGTTCCGCGCCGAGTGCCGCAAATACGCCAAGACCCAGATCGAAGCGCAGAAGACCGACTTCATCCGGCTGGGCGTGCTGGGTGACTGGGAACACCCCTACCTGACCATGGATTTCGGCACCGAAGCCAACATCATCCGCTCCATGGCCAAGATCGTTGAAAACGGCCACCTGCACAAAGGCTCCAAGCCGGTGCACTGGTGTACCGATTGTGGCTCCGCCCTGGCCGAAGCTGAAGTGGAGTACTACGACAAGAACTCCCCCTCCATCGATGTGCGCTTCAAGGCCGTCGACGAGGCGGGCGTTGCCGCCAAGTTTGATTGCGCCGAAGGCCATACCGGCAAGGGCCCGATCTCTGCCGTGATCTGGACCACCACCCCCTGGACCCTGCCCGCCAACCGCGGCATCGCCATGCACGCCGATCTGGACTATGCGCTGGTGCAGGTGGAAGGGGAGCATCCCGAGCGCCTGATCCTGGCCGCCGAGCTGGTCAAGGACGTGATGGACCGCGCCGGTATCGAGCAGTTCCACAACCTGGGTTACGCCAAGGGTGCCGCACTCGAGCTGCTGCGCTTCAACCACCCCTTCTACAGCTTCGACGTGCCGGTGGTGCTGGGTGACCACGTCACCCTGGATGCCGGTACCGGTGCCGTACATACCGCACCTGGCCACGGTCAGGAAGACTTCGTGGTCGGTCAGAAGTACGGTCTGGAAGTGGCCAACCCGGTTGGCAGCAACGGCGTGTACCTGCCGGATACCGAACTGTTTGCCGGCCAGCACGTGTTCAAGGCCAACGCCTCCGTGGTCGAGGTGCTGACCGAGCGTGGCGCCCTGCTGCACCACAAGGTGTTCAACCATTCTTACCCGCACTGCTGGCGTCACAAGACCCCGATCATCTTCCGTGCCACCCCGCAGTGGTTCATCAGCATGGAGCAGAAGGGTCTGCGGCAGCGCGCGCTGGAAGAGATCGAGCGCATCGAGCAAGACGGCATCAAACAGCACGGCCAGAGCGGCTGGGTGCCGGCCTGGGGTAAAAACCGCATCCAGGCGATGGTCGAGAACCGTCCTGACTGGTGTATCTCCCGTCAGCGTACCTGGGGCGTGCCCATCTCCCTGTTCGTCCACAAGGAGACCCAGGAACTGCATCCGGAATCCGTGCGCCTGATGCACGAAGTGGCCAAGCGGGTCGAGCAGTCCGGCATCCAGGCCTGGTGGGATCTGGACAAGGCCGAGCTGCTGGGCAGCGATGCCGACCTGTACGACAAGGTGCCTGACACCCTGGACGTCTGGTTTGACTCAGGTTCGACTCACTCCTCCGTGGTTGACGCCCGTCCCGAATTCAACGGCAACCCGGCCGACATGTATCTGGAAGGCTCTGACCAGCATCGCGGCTGGTTCATGTCCTCCCTGATGATCGGCGTGGCGATGAAAGACAAGGCTCCCTACAACCAGGTGCTGACTCACGGCTTCACCGTGGATGGCCAGGGCCGCAAGATGTCCAAGTCCATCGGCAACGTGGTGAGCCCGCAGGACGTGATGAACAAGCTGGGTGCCGACATTCTGCGTCTGTGGGTCGCCAGCACCGACTACACCGGCGAGATGACCGTCTCCGACGAGATCCTCAAGCGCTCTGCCGACGCCTATCGCCGCATCCGCAACACCGCCCGTTTCCTCTTGGCCAACCTGAACGGCTTCAATCCGGCGACCGACATGGTGGCGCCTGCCGACATGGTGGTGGTGGATCGCTGGGCCGTGGGCCGTGCCAAAGCGGTACAGGCCGAGATCATGGCGGCGTTCGACGAGTACAACTTCCACGGTGTGACCCAGAAGCTGATGCAGTTCTGCTCCATCGAGATGGGCTCCTTCTACCTGGACGTCATCAAGGACCGTCAGTACACCGCCAAGGCTGACAGCCTGGCCCGTCGCTCCTGCCAGACCGCCCTCTATCACATCGCCGAAGCCATGGTGCGCTGGATGGCGCCGATCATGAGCTTCACCGCCGACGAGATCTGGGCGCTGCTGCCGGGTGAGCGCGGTGAGTTCGTGTTCACCGAGGAGTGGTATGACGGCCTGTTCGGGCTGGAAGCGGGTGAAACCCTCAACGACGATTTCTGGGCCGAGATCCTCACCGTGCGCGGTGAAGTGAACAAGGCGCTGGAAGTGGCTCGTGGCGAGAAGCGCATCGGTGGCTCCCTGCAGGCCGAGCTGACTCTGTTCGCCAAGCCGGCACTGGCTGCGCGTCTGAACGCCCTGGCCGATGAGCTGCGCTTTGTGCTGCTCACCTCCAAGGCCAAGGTTGTCAGCGTCGATGCCGCCCCGGCAGACGCCGTGGCGACCGAGCGCGACGACCTGTGGCTGAGCGTGGCCCAGTCTGCCGCCGCCAAGTGCGACCGCTGCTGGCACCATGTGGAAGACGTGGGCACCATCGCGGGTCACGAAGAGATCTGTGGCCGCTGCGTCACCAACGTCGAGGGTGACGGCGAAACTCGTCAATTTGCCTGATGAACATGACTCACCATAAAAGCGGCCTGCGTTGGCTGTGGCTGGCAGTGCTGGCCTTTGTACTGGACCAGGCGAGCAAGCTCGCCGTGGTCAAGCTGCTGCCATTTGGCTACCCGGGGGTGGAGATCACCCCCTTCTTCAACCTGGTCCATGTCTACAACAAGGGGGCGGCTTTCAGCTTCCTGGCTGATCAGGGCGGCTGGCAGCGCTGGTTCTTCGCGGTGCTGGCGTTTGCGATATGCGGCTTGCTGATCCACTGGCTGCGCAAGCAGTCCGTCGCTCAGCGCTGGAGCGGCATCGCCTACTCGCTGATCATCGGCGGGGCGCTCGGCAACGTGTTTGACCGGCTGGTGCTGGGTCACGTGGTCGATTTCCTCGATTTCTACTGGCAGCGTGCCCACTGGCCAGCGTTCAACCTGGCGGACAGCTTCATCTTCATCGGCGCCGCCATGATAGTGCTGGACGGTTTTCGCAGTGAGAAGAAGAAGGATGTGACGCCATGAGCCAGCCGATTGCGGCAGACAGCAGCGTACTGTTCCACTTCGCCATCAAGCTGGAAGATGGCTCGGTGGCCGACAGCACTGCGTTGCAAGGCAAGCCTGCCCGCCTGCGGATGGGCGATGGCAGCCTGACCTCCAGTTTCGAGCAGTGCCTGCTGGGGCTGCGTGAAGGGGAGAGCAAGAGCTTCACGCTGGCACCGGAAGAGGCCTTCGGCCTCTCCAATCCCGACAACATCTATCATCTGGACCGCGCCAAGTTCGGTGCCGATGTAGAGCCCAAGGTCGGCACCATCATCCTGTTTGACCAGCCCAACGGCAGCGAGCTGCCGGGTATCATCCGGGCGGTGGCAGGGATGTCGGTGACGGTCGATTTCAACCATCCCCTGGCCGGTCACACCGTCACGTTCGAGGTGGAGATCCTGGGGGTTGATGACGAGGAAGCGGTTCACTGATGAATATTCTTCTGGCCAATCCCCGTGGTTTCTGTGCCGGTGTCGACCGGGCGATCAGCATCGTCGAGAGCGCGCTGGAGAAGTTTGGCGCCCCCATCTATGTCCGTCACGAGGTGGTGCACAACCGCTACGTGGTGAACAAGCTCAAGGAGGCGGGCGCCGTCTTCGTCGAAGAGCTGGATGAGGTGCCGGACGACAGCATCGTCATCTTCTCCGCCCACGGCGTCTCCAAAGCGGTGCGCGAGATGGCCAAGTCCCGTGCCCTCAAGGTGTTCGATGCGACTTGCCCGCTGGTGACCAAGGTGCACATGGAGGTCCATCGCGCTAGCCGCAAGGGCTCCGAGGCCGTGCTCATCGGCCATGCCGGTCACCCCGAGGTGATCGGGACCATGGGTCAGTACGAGAATCGCGAGGGGGGCATGTATCTGGTGGAGACGCCGGAAGACGTGGCCAAGCTCAAGGTGAAGAACCCGGACGACCTCTGCTTCGTCACCCAGACCACCCTCAGCGTGGACGAGACCTCGGACGTCATCGATGCATTGCGTGCCCACTTCCCCAAGATCCAGGGGCCGCGCAAGGACGACATCTGTTACGCCACCCAGAACCGCCAGGATGCGGTGCGGGAGATGGCGGGGCTGGTGGACGCCATGCTGGTGGTGGGGTCGCGCAACTCCTCCAACTCCAACCGCTTGCGGGAGCTGGCCGAGAAGGTGGGCGCCAAAGCCTATCTCATCGACGATGCCTCCATGATCGAGGCCGACTGGCTGGCGGGAGTAGAGGCGATCGGTGTCACCGCCGGCGCTTCCGCCCCCGAGGTGCTGGTGCAGTCGGTCATCACGCGCCTGCGTGAGCTGGGCGGCAAGGTGGTGGCCGAACACCCCGGTCGTGAAGAGAACGTGGTGTTTGAGGTGCCGCCGGAGCTGCGCATCCTTTGAGTCAGCCGTCCCGTGCGGGATAGTGCCATGAGTGCCTGAGCCACCTCCTGTGAGGTGGCTTTTTCATGGGCGATTCTTATGACTCTTGTTACCCGGTTTGTGGTGAGATTGCAGCGAAATTTGATGATGTATGTCCAAGATCTGAGTAGATTGAATTGCAAGCGAAGGTCTGCGGTCTAGACTGCTGATGATCTTCTCATCTGGCTTGATGGCACATGGATATGCGAACGAGCCTCCCCGACAAAATCAGAGCGAAACAGGATGTTTTTGCGTTCAGGTTTTAGCCTCATCGAGCTGATGGTCACCGTTGCGCTCATCTCTATCCTGCTGACGTTGGGAGTTCCCTCCTTTAGCGCGATATTGCGCAACATGACGCTGACCAGCCAGGCCAACAACTTCGTGGCCGCCATCAACCTCGCCCGCTCCGAAGCCATTCGCCGCAATACCGCGGTCACGCTCTCCGCAACCGCCAGCAACCTGACCCAGAACCACTGGGAATCTGGCTGGCAGATCTGGGTCGATCGCAACGGCAACGGCACCCTCGACAACGGCGAACTGCTGCGGCTCTTTCCCGACATGGGCGCCGGCACCCTGGTCAGCAATACGTCGCTGGTCCGCTTCAGTGGCAATGGCTTTCTCGACGGGCGTCAGCAGGTGGCGCTGGTGTTCTCTCTGCAGCCGCCGGAGTGTGCCCAAGAGGCCTCGCGCGACATCACGATCACCCCGGCCGGGCGCCCATCCATCGTGGAGACCAGCTGCATATGAAACGACATCAGGGGGTATCTCTGCTTGAGATCATGATTGCCGTGCTGGTGCTGTCGATCGGCATTCTCGGCATGGCGACCCTGCAGTTGCAGGCGCTCAAGAGCAATCAATCGGCGCTCACCCGCACTGAAGCGACTCAGTTCGGCTACATGATCACCGACATGATGCGAGCCAATCGCAGCGCGGCCCTGCTCGGCCAATACAACGTCGGGCTGGGAGAGGCCGTCTCCGGCAGTTCGATGGCAATACAGGACGTGCAGTACTGGAAGCAGGCGCTGACCGGCCTGCCGGGCGGTGACGGGGCGATTGCCGTCAGCGCCGGGCAGGCGACCATCACCATCCAGTGGAATGCCAGCCGGCTGGCCACTGAGCCTGCGCTGCGCAGCATGACCCTGAGGACGGATCTGTGAGCGGGCGGCGCACCTTGTTGCGTCAGGCCGGTGTCGGTCTGGTGGAGGTGATGATCGCCCTGCTGCTGTCACTGCTGACGGTCGGGGTGATCATTCAGGTGCTGCTTGGCAACCACAAAACCTATCTGACCGGTGAGGCCATCGCCCGGGTTCAGGAGGACAGCCGGTTTGCCGTCAACCTGCTGCAGCAGGAGCTGCGGATGGTGGGCTACCAGGGTTGCCTCAGCAAGCAGGGCGTGAACATCACCAACACCCTTAACGGTGGTACGGCGCTGCCCTACAACTTCACCGTCTATCTGCGCGGCTATGACAATGTCACTGCGACGCTGCCCACGGCGTTGTCTGCCCTGTTTACCGCTGCCGAGCCCAAACCCAAACCGGGAACCGACGTGCTGCTGGTGCAGGGGCCGACCGGCGCCGGGGTGCCGGTCACTCGCAACAACAGCGCCGCCCAGCTGTTCGTGCAGCAACTCTCCAGCAAGGCCAACTACTGCGGTACCGGCAAGCAGGGCTACAGCGACTTGTGCGAGGGGGATATCGTCATGGTGTCCGACTGTCAGAAGGCGCGGATCTTCCAGATCACCCAGACCCAGGTGGTGGGTGGTGGCAGCGAGGTCAATATCGGCCACTCCAACGACAACAAATACACCCCGGGCAATACCGTCAGCTCCTGGGGCGGCGCCAGCAGCCCGGTCGAGGAGCGCTTCGGTGCCGGCTCGGTATTGAGCCGGATGGAGACCCGGATCTATTACATTGCCCGCCCCTCTGCCAACGCACCCTATGCCCTGTATCGCAAGAGCGGGCTGGCCGCCGGCATGCTGCTGGTGGACGGGGTCACCGATGTTCAGCTGACCTTCGGCGAGGATCAGAACCGGGATCGGGCGGCGGATCGCTATGTGAGCGCCGCCAGCAACCCGAACTGGGACAACGTGCTGGGGATCGGTGTTCAACTGCTGATGCGCAGCGGTCAGGGCAATGTGGTATCGGATCCGCAGGCCATCAGCTTTGCCGGCGCCACCTTCCAGGCAGTCGACAATCACTGGTACTGGGTGGCCGAAACCACGGTCGCCCTGCGCAACCGGCTGCCATGAGGAGGGAGGCATGATGGCTCGACAAGGGGGAATGGCGTTGGTGATCAGTCTGATTTTTCTTGCGGTGGTGAGCCTGCTGGCGATGGCCAGCATGCAGAGCGCCCTGCTGCAGGAGAAGATGGCGGGCAACCAGAAGGAGTCACAGCAGGCGCTGCAGGCGGCGGAGGCGGCGCTGCGTGCTGCCGAGCGCTATCTGGAGGCGGGCAGTTCAGGCCCCTACGACAACAGTGCCGGCCTCTATGAGTTCGTCAGCGTGGCGGTGGATCCCGCTTCTCCCTCCACGGCCTGGCGCACCTATGCCAATAGCGGCCTGAGCGGACGGGCCCCCGAATATTTCATCGAGCGGTTGCCCTATACCCAGGGCAGCAACGAGAGTCTGGCGGTTGACGAGCCCATCAGCGAGCGCCGCCTCTATCGCATCACGGCAAGGGGATTCGGACTCTCGGACGAGAGCCGGGTGCTGTTGCAATCGACCTACAGCCGCTAGGAGAACAACCCATGCGTGCATCTGGCTACGGACTCTCGGCCCTGCTGCTCTGCACCCAGGTGCAGGCGGCCCTCGACATCGCTCAGGTTCCCCTCTATCTGGGTACCCGGGCCGAACCCAACATCATGTTCAGTCTCGATGACTCAGGTTCGATGCACTTCGAGTTGATGCCGGAGGGGTTGATCGAGAACAGCGCCCGCTACGTCTATCCCAGAGCCGACAATGTCTATGGCAGCGAGGATTATGACAACCGGACCGTGACTTTCACCAGCAACAACGACCGCAATGCCTATACCCGCTCAAGCAACAACAACAAACTCTACTACAACCCGCAGCAGAGCTATCGGCCCTGGGCCAAGGCGGACGGCACCCTGATGGCGAATGCCAGCATCAGCTGCGCACCGCACAACCCCTTCAATACCGCCGCCGGCTGTCGAGATCTGACCAAGAACAACCGCTCCAAGTCCCTGCGTTACTACACCGGGTTCTCCTCCACTGACTACAACGACGATGAAACCTTCTGGCCTGCCGTCTACTTTGCCTACAAGGGCAGTGGCGACGTGAAGAAGGTGGGCAGCTATACCCGGGTGGAGATAAAGTCCGGCAGTACCTATGGCGGGCGCCCCAATCGCAGCGATTGCAAGAGCGCCCCCGTTTGTACCTATGACGAGGAGATCCAGAACTTCGCCAACTGGTACACCTACTACCGCTCCCGGATCCTGGCGGCTCGTGCCGGGGTCGGCCGTGCTTTTGCAAGCCAGGGGCAGGCTCTGCGGGTGGGGTTTGCCACCATCAACGCCAGCGGCAGCGTGATCCGCGGGGTAGCGCCTTTTTCCGGCACCGATCGCAGCGCCTTTTTTAGCGACCTATACAGCCGCGATATTCCGGCCGCTGGTACACCGCTGCGCACCAGCCTGAAAGATGTGGGGGAGTACTTCTCCCGCACCGACAACAACGGCCCCTGGGCGGCCAGTGCCGGCAGCACCTTGCCCCACCTCACCTGCCGGCAGAGTTACAACATCCTGATGACAGATGGCTACTGGAACGGGGATACCCCCTCGGTAGGGGATCTGGACAAGGATGGTTACAGCAATACCCTGGCCGACGTGGCCTACAAATATTGGAAAACCGACTTGCGTGCCGATCTGGCCGACAAGGTGCCGACCAGCACGGCGGATCCCGCCAACTGGCAGCATCTGGTCAACTTTACCGTTGGACTCGGGGTCAACGGGTCGCTCAATCCGGCCAACGGCATCCCGAACCGCTGGCCCAATCCCCATGATCCGGATGACAAGGAGTACAAGAATGCGACCTACATTCCGGAGTACAAGATCGATGACCTGTGGCACGCGGCACTCAACAGCAAGGGCAGCTTTTTCAGCGCGGGCGACCCCGACATCTTTGCCGCAGCCCTGAGCAGCACCTTGGCCCAGATCGCGGCCCGCAACAGCTCCGCCAGCTCGGTGACCGCCAACGCCACCCGGCTGGACAGCAATACCCATATCTACCAGGCCCGCTACAACAGCGGCGACTGGTCGGGGCAACTCATCTCCATCCCCCTCAACAGCGATGGGTCGCTGGGCAACATGGCCTGGGATGCCGCCACCCTGATCCCGGCACACACCTCCCGCAGCATCTTTACTCGACAAAACGGAGTCGGCATTCCCTTCACCTGGGCTGCTCTCAATGCCACCAACCGTGCCCTGTTCAACCTCGCCGGCGACAGCCAGGGGGAAAACCGGGTTGCCTATTTGCGCGGTGATCGCAGTCGCGAACAGAGCAATGGCGGTCTGTTTCGCAGTCGCAGCGATCTGCTGGGGGACATCATCAACTCGGATCCCGTCTATGTCGGCAGCCGGGATTACGGCTACGGCAGCGCCACCGGTCTGACCCAGGCGGAGCGGGACGGTTATCTGAGTTTCCTCGGTTCTACGGCTATTCGCAGCCGTACACCCATGCTCTACGTGGGGGCCAATGACGGCATGCTGCATGGTTTCAGGGTCGCCAACGGGGTGGAGACCCTGGCCTACATTCCTGTCAGCCTGTTGGGGGATCTGAGCTTGCTGACCAAGCCGGATTACAGCCATCGTTACTATGTCGATGGCACGGCCAAGGTAGGCGATGCCTATCTTGGCAGCAGCTGGAAAACCGTGCTGCTGGGATCGACCGGTGCCGGCGGCAAGGCCGTGTTTGCCATCGACGTGACGGCACCGGACAACTTCACCGCCGACAAGATGTTGTGGGAGTTTACCAATACCGAGATGGGAGTGGCGCTGGCGGCACCGACCCTGGTTCGGGTCAAATCCGGCAACAAATGGGTGGCGCTGGTAGCCAACGGTTACAACAGCACCAGCCAAACGGCGCGCCTGTTCGTGCTGGATCTGGCGACCGGCGCGGTGATCAAGGAGATAGATACCCAGGTGGGCTCGGCCAGCGAGCCCAATGGTCTCTCATCCCCCTTGCCGGTAGACGAGGATGGCGACCGGGTGGCGGACTATGTCTACGCCGGCGATCTGCAGGGCAATCTGTGGAAATTCGATCTGACCGACAACAACAGCGCCCAGTGGGGGAGTGCCTTCAAGACCGGCAACAAGCCAAAACCGCTGTTTCAGGCGTGCAACGGGACCTGCTCCGCCAGTACGCGTCAACCCGTCACCATGCGCCCGCTGGCCATCCGTCATCCCAAGGGGGGCATCATGGTGCTGATGGGAACGGGCAGCTATTTCACCAATGACGACAAGTTGCTGCCGGCGACCCCCAGGCTGGAGGCCGTCTACGGCATCTGGGATACGGGGGCTAGCGTGCTCAGCAGCCAGCTGTTGCAGCAGAGCATTACCCACGAGTACTCCGCCAATGGCACCACCATCAAGTTCAACGTTAGGGTGGTGTCCAACACGGGGGTCAACTACACCAGCCAGAAAGGGTGGTATCTGGTGCTCAAATCCCCTGCGTTGAGCAAGGGGGTGGGGGAACGAGCCGTGTCAGAGATGCTTTATCGCAACAAGCGGCTGATCTTCAACACCCTGATCCCCTCGGCGGACGCCTGTGACTTCGGTGGGCGCTCCTGGTTGATGGAGCTGGATCCCGTTTCGGGGGCGCGTTTGACCTACTCGGTGTTCGACGTCAATGGCGATGGTGCCGTCAACGATGACGACTATGTGGGGATCAAGGACAGTGGCGGCAACGACATCAAGGTGCCGGTCAGCGGCAAGCAGTTTGACGAGCTCACCACGACGCCGAGCGTGGTGGAAGATGCCGACATGGAGCGCAAGTACATCAGTGGCTCCAGCGGCAACATATCGGTCACGCTGGAAGAGGGGGCGGGTGATTTGGGTGGTCGCCAGTCCTGGTTGCAACTGGAGTAGAGGTGGAGATGGTGCGTGGATTTTCCCTGATGGAACTGATGATTGCGGTAGCCGTGACGGCCATTCTGACCGTGATCGCCTATCCCAGTTACAACAGCTACATGGCCTCTGCCAAGCGGGCCGAAGCCAAGGCCGCCTTGCTGGAGGCGGCGCAATACATGGAGCGACAGTTTACCGCTGACGGCAACTATGATGGTGGCAACCTGGCCTCCGCCGGGCTGGCCACCTTGCCCAGGGATGGCGGGACTGCCTATTACAATCTGGCGCTCAATGCCAGCGGCGCCAGCTATACCCTGACGGCGATCCCGACCGGGGTGATGAACGGCGATCCTTGCGGCCTGCTGACCCTTGATCAGGGCGGACAGCAGGGGGTATCGATGGCCAGCATGACGGCAGCCGAGTGCTGGTAGTCTGTCACCAGCAGGCAGCGGGAGTCTTGGTATCGGCCTTGTTGAGGGTCAGGGTATTGCAGATGGTGCTGCCGCTCTTGTCGCCTACCTGTGCTCCCTTGCTGGTGGCGATCAGGGTATAGTTGGTTGCGGTGGCACCTGAAATGGAGAAGTCATAGTAGCTGCTGGTGGGGTTGCCCACTTGGGATGGGGTGGCGCTGTAACTGGTATTGGAAACCCGGAACTCTTCCTGTTTCAGCTGCATGCTGAGCAAGCCCTTGAGCGCCTCGGCCCGGCGGGATTTGCGCAAACCATCGGTAAAGCTGGGATAGGCGACAGACGCTATGATGGCGACGATGGTGACCACGACGATCAGTTCAAGCAAGGTGATTCCGGACTGTTTGATTCTCATGGGGCGGCATGCTTCGTGAAACAGGTTGATACTATAGGATAGTACTGACAGTAGACCCTACTGGCACGTGCAAAAAGAAAGGAGTCTTGAGCTGATGGAAGGCAGAAAGGGCAGATCCGCCGGTTTTACCCTGATAGAGCTGATGGTTGCCCTGTCCTTGGTCGCCCTGTTGCTGACCGTGGCCATCCCCAGTTATCAATCCCTGCGCCAGGATCAGATGGTCAAGGCGGCCACCCAGGCGGTCTACACCGACATGATGCTGCTCAAGTCCGAAGCACTCAAACGCAACCGAAATTTGCAAATGATCCTGTTCAACAGCGGCACCGGCAACTGGTGCTATCGCATCAGCATCGATGGCAGTTGCGCCAGTTGCAACGACACCTGTTCCAGCATCGAGGGGCGCAAAGGCGTTGATGCCAGTGAATTTCCGGGGATCATTCTGACGGGCACCTACACGGAGTCCTCAAGCCAGATACGTCCCATCAGCTTCTCTCCCCGGCGCGGTACCCTGCCAAGCGGCAGCATCACGGTGAGCTCCTCGGCCGCCAGTATGAAGGTTGTCACCAACAACCTTGGACGGGTACGTACCTGTGCCGTCAGCAACCTGGTGGGAGAGGTAGCATGCAACTGAAAATACGGGGTTTCAATCTGGTCGAGTTGATGGTGGCCATGGTGGCGGGCTTGCTGCTGGTGGCCGCCGTCATTTCGCTGTTTGCCACCATTCTCAAGGCCAATTACACCGCCATGCAGACCAGCCGTCTGAATCAGGAAGTTCAGTTGCTGACGGACATGATGGCACGAGACATCCAGCGGGCCGGGTATGACGCTAACGCCACCCAGTTTCTTGCCGCTCCTTCTGGCAGCCGGTCCAGTTTCTATTTTGATACGGCCACGGATCTGATGGGGGAAACCGCGACGGGCTCCGGCCTGTATACCTGTATCAGGGTGCGCTATGACAACGATGAAAATGGAGTGTTGAGCAGCGATGACACCCTGGTTTACAGCTACAGCAGTAGTAGCAAGGGGATCAAGCAAGGGACTGGTACCACGACCTGTGGCAATGGCAGTCTGATCTCCAGCGACGATACCGTAGAGATCACCGCCATGACGTTCAGGCTCCTGCCAAGCAGTCAGGTCAGCGGGGCGAGGGCGCTGCAATTGATGGTGAGCGGGCGGTTCAAGGCCACGCCGGCACTGACGCTGAATCTGCAGCGGGATATCAAACTGCGCAATGATGGGTACTGACATGAGCCGACAAGCTGGTTTTACCACCTTCACCATCACTTTGTTGCTGGTGCTGATCCTGCTGGGCATTTCACTGTTGGTTGGTAAGATGCTGGTGGCAGATCGGCGAGTGACCCTCAACGAGGTGCTCTATCGTCAGGCCATGGCAATGGCGGAAGTGGGTCTGGCCGATGGACTGGGGCGGTTGACGCTGGACCCTACCTGGCGTACCAGCGGGGCCACGACTACCTTGACCACGGGCAGCTATACCTTGTCATCCTCTGATGATACTGCCATCACGGTGGGGTCGGTGGTCGTGACGCCGATAAGGATCCGTTCCCAGGCGACTCTCAGCAATAGTCAGGCCCAGGCGGCAGTTGAAACCAAGGTCGTGCGTTTCAGCGTATTGGCCGGCTCCCCTGCCGCGCCTCTGACCGTGGCCGGCGGCATGGCGGTTGGCGGTAACTTCACCATAGTGGCCAATCCCAATGGTGGTGGGCTGGGAGTGCCACTGTCGGTCTGGACCAGCGGCAACGTCGACTTGATCACGGGGACTGGGCAGACCTGTCATCAGGGGGACTACGACGGCGGTTGTTCGGCCAACATCAGCCAGAAGGGGGACAAGCAGTCTGATATCAAGGACAACGATACTGCCTTCCCGACCGATCTGGTCTGGTATCTGTTCAATGAAAAGGATGATGCCAACGGCTGGGCCAATCTGGAGGCCAGGGCGACCCAGAAGCTGACAAACTGCAGCTCGCTTGGTCCTGCCTCAACCGGCCTCATCATTGTGGATGGGGACTGCAAACCCTCTTCCAACGTCGGCTCCGCAACGGCGCCTGTGATTCTCATCGTGCGCAATGGCAATCTGGCGGTCAACGGCAATACGGTGCTGTATGGCTTGGTGTTTGCCTACTCATCCAACCCCGCAGCAGCCGGGACGGACGTGAAGCTGACCGGTGGGGCCATCGTGTATGGCGCCATGGTTTCCAACTATCAACTGGGCAACGCCAACGGTACCTACGATGCCAAGTATGATGCCAGTGTCCTGAGCAACATCTCGAATGGTGCCGCATTCCAGATCGTCAATCAGGTGCCCGGCAGCTGGCGAGACTGGTAAGGGGATATGGGGATGAAAGGGCAAAAAGGATTTGGCCTGCTGGAGATCCTGATCACGCTGGTGGTGCTGGGAGTAGGCATTGTCGGCCTGGTCGCCATGTCCAAGTCGGCGCTGACGGTTTCGCAGGATGGCCGGCGTTATGAGACGGCGATGCGACTGGCGGAGTCCAAGCTGGATGAGTTTCGCAACTTCAATAGCATAGTGAACGCGACGGCCCCACTGACGTCCTACAACCAGATTGCCTCCGCCAACTCGACAGTAACCTTGTCGGGTGAAGCCTACTCGGTGGCATGGACGGTGGCCAATCAGTATCTGAATGGCTCAACCTGGCAAAACGTGGCACCGGCGGGCTATCGCCTGAGTTACCCGGGCCGCAAGGCGATCACGGTCAACGTCGGGTGGACGGACAGCGAAGGACAGGCTCGTACATTGCAACTGGCTGGCAATGTTTCGCCCATCGAGTCTTTGAGCTCCTCCCAACTGGATGGCGGTCTGAATACGGCGAGACAGGGCCCCAAGGTCAACTACACCCCCGGGGTGGCCCCGGACGTCATTTCAGTGGAGCTGGGCGATGGCAACAAGCAGGAGACCAGCAAGCCACTGCCGACCGTGACATCCAAAGATGGTCTGGTGGGCAAGCTGGTCCAGTTCGAGACGGTGACTTATAAACCCGCAGCGGGTGGCAACACCCAGCAGGTGCTGCAGGACATGGCATCCGTCTCCTGCTCCTGCAGTTATGGCTCCAGCCTGAGCGCCTACCTGCCGGGTCAGGCCTACAGTTCAGCCAGCAACCAGCTCTATTGGAAGTCAGGCTCGCTGCAGACCAAGACCACGGGGACGCTGGACAGCAGCGTCAATGGCCAGCCCACGCTCTGTACCAGCTGCTGCAAGGATCACTTCGATGGCAGTGGTTCCAGCTTCACCAACTTCTATGCTCCGCTCAACACCAGCCGGGTACGCTACAGCAGCAGCCTCAGCACGGCGAACAGCGGCAAGTACGTGGATGCCTGCCGCTTCGTCCGGCTGGATGGTTATTATCGCCCCCTGCCTGACTGGAACCTGGTCAAGGTAGTGGTGACCACGGCCGATTTCCTGGCCAAACCAGCGAACCAGGCCAGTTATCAGAAATACATCAAGTATGTGGTCAAGACCTACATCGACTGGCAGAAGTCGACCCTGAACTGGACCCAGGGGGCCTCCGCCACCTTGCCGACCATCACCGATTTTTCAGCCTGGCTGGCTACCAACGCGGAAGCCGGGGGGGATGCCACGACCGGGATCACCGTCAATACGGGTACGGCGCAGCTCATCGCCCGTGGCATTTATGTGGATGTGCTCGACCCTGTCTATCTGGTGGGGATTGATACCAGCGCGGTGGACTATCTGACCAAGGTGCCGTTTCAGGACATCAACCTGACCATGCTGGCGGAGTGGGCCATGGCCCCGCAGAACTTGCTGACGGGCAATGCCACCGACTATGCCGCCGTCACCAACGAGACGGTCAAGACGGTGGTGGATCTCAACAACTACTATTTCGGCAGTTACAGCCGCGGCTACATGACGGCGAAGAAATCGACCAAGGACAGCAACCAGGTGCTGCAGAGCGTCACCGTGCGTGTCACTGCCTATCAGGGGAATTCCGGCATCACGGCTTCGCTCATCTCGCCACGGGACCAGTCGCTGGCGCAGACGGCGGATATGCTGGTCAAGGTGGATACAGGATCGCAGACGGTACCGACCGTCAGTGTCAGTGGCTGGATCCAGTGTCTGACCCGAGGGACGGGTGGCAAGAATCCCCCACCGGTAGCGTGCAGCAAGAATACGTTCAACAGGCTGAGCATCACGACTCCCAACTCCGGGGCGACCTGCCGCATCGACTATCCGCAGGCCAACAACCAGCCTGCAGCTTATCTGTGTACGGCCCCGGCGAACTCGACGCTGGCTATCAACCTTGCCTATTCCAACCAGGGCAGCACCACCTATATGTTGCAGCCACCCTCCTTCAGCGTGCAGATGACGCAACAGTCCAACAATCAGGTGTTGAGCGGCCCCTGTTCACTGCTGGTGGACAATGGAGTGACCAACGCGACCAGCCTGACTTGCACCCCTTGAGCCTTGGGCGCTGGCACAGCCAGCGCCTTTTCTTTATCATTCCCCATCATTTTCGAATTCAAGATGCATCGCCATGGCAAAAGCCCTCTCTCTGATGCTTGCCCAGTTGAATCTGACGGTAGGCGCCATCGAAGATAACTGTGACAAGGTGCTGGCGGCAGCCGCCGAGGCCGACCGGCAAGGCGCCGATCTGCTGGTCTGCTCCGAACTGGCTCTGACCGGCTATCCGCCGGAAGATCTGCTGCTGCGCGTCGATCTGATGATCCGGGTGGAGGCTGCCCTGGCCCGCCTCGCGGCATGGCAGGGGGCTTGCGCCATTCTGGTGGGTCACCCCTGGCGCGATGGGGAGGCACTCTACAACGCCGCCTCCCTCTACGAGCAAGGCAAGCTGGTCGCACGCTACTTCAAGCAGGATTTGCCCAACTACGGGGTATTCGACGAGAAGCGCTACTTCACTGCGGCAACCGAGACCTGTGTGGTCCCCTTCCGTGGTCATCAGTTGGGGTTGCTCATCTGTGAAGACCTCTGGCAGCCGGGTCCGGCGCTGGCCGCCAAGGCGGCGGGAGCCGAGCTGCTGCTCACCATCAATGCCTCACCCTATGATCAGGAAAAACCCTGGATCCGCCGCGAGCTGATGGCCGAGCGCTGCGATCAGACCGGTCTGCCGTTGGTCTACCTCAATCAGGTATGTGGTCAGGACGAGCTGATCTTCGACGGCTGCTCCAAGGTGTTCAACAGCCAAGGCGAGCTGACCCACAAGCTGGCACCGTTTGCCGAAGAGCTGGCGCTGGTGCGTTTTGCCGATGGTCAACCGGTGAAAGAGCGGGAACCCGCGGCACCGCTGGAGCCGTTGGCTGAGACCTATCAGGCACTGGTACTGGCGGTGCGCGACTATGTCACCAAAAACGGGTTCCACGGCGCCGTGCTGGGCCTCTCCGGCGGCATCGACTCGGCACTGACCCTGGCCATCGCGGCCGATGCCATCGGCGCCGACAAGGTGCAGGCGGTGATGATGCCGTTCCGCTACACCGCCCAGATGAGCGTGGAAGATGCCAAGGAGCAGGCCGAGCGGATGGGGGTGGAGTTCAATATCATCTCCATCGAGCCCATGTTTGAGGGCTTTATGGCCCAGCTGGCACCGCTGTTTGAAGGGACTGCCCGCGACACCACCGAAGAGAACTTGCAGGCCCGCTGCCGTGGCGTGCTGTTGATGGCGCTTTCCAACAAGCGTCGCTGCATCGTGCTGACTACCGGAAACAAGAGTGAGATGGCGGTGGGCTATGCCACCCTGTACGGCGACATGGCCGGCGGTTTCGACGTGCTCAAGGACGTCCCCAAGACGCTGGTCTTCAAGCTGTGCGAATACCGCAATTCCGTCGATTATGTGATCCCGCAGCGGGTCATCGATCGTCCGCCTTCGGCAGAATTGGCACCGGACCAGGTGGATCAGGACAGCCTGCCGCCCTATGACATCCTGGATGCCATCCTCAAGCGCTATGTGGAAGAAGATGCCTCCGTGGCCGACATGGTGGCGGAAGGCTTCGAGGAGGCGGTGGTGCGCAAGGTGATCCGGCTGGTGGATCTCAACGAATACAAGCGCCGTCAGGCGGCGGTCGGGCCCCGCATCACGGCCCGCAACTTTGGTAAGGATCGCCGTTACCCCATCACGTCCGGGTTTGGCAAACAGAACTGGTAAGGAGTCACCATGAAGAAGATTGAAGCCATCATCAAACCGTTCAAGCTGGACGATGTGCGCGAGGCCCTGGCCGAGATCGGCATCAACGGCATGACAGTGTCCGAGGTCAAGGGCTTCGGCCGTCAGAAAGGCCACACCGAGCTCTATCGCGGCGCCGAGTACATGGTCGACTTCCTGCCCAAGGTGAAGGTGGAGCTGGTGGTGCAGGACGAGGATCTCGATGCCTGCCTGGAAGCGATCCAGAACACTGCCCGCACCGGCAAGATTGGTGACGGCAAGATCTTCGTCTGCGAGGTGGAGCGCGTCATTCGTATCCGTACCGGCGAAGAGAACGAAGACGCCATCTGATGAGATGGCCGTGCATCGTGATGAGCCAACGAATGGAGACTCGATCCTGCTGATGTCCTGGATGCGCCTCGTTGCGGTGGCCGGCCTGCTGGCCGGTCTGACCGCCTGTAGTACCCGGCCGCCGGCCCAGCCGGAAAACCTGTGCCAGATCTTTCGCGAGAAACCGGACTGGCACAAGGCGGCGCTCAAGATGAACGAGAAGTGGGGAACCCCGATCCAGGTGGTGATGGCCATGATGTATCAGGAGTCCTCCTTCGTGCACGATGCCCAGCCGCCGATGCAGTATTTCCTCTTCATCCCGACCGGGCGTGCCAGTTCCGCCTACGGCTATGCCCAGGTCAAAGATGAAACCTGGGCTGACTACCAGCGGGAAACCGGCAACGGCTGGAGCGATCGCGACGACTTTGCCGACGCCATCGACTTCATGGGCTGGTACACTCACAAAGCCCAGCGGCTGAATGGCACCTCCAAGTGGGATGCGTATGGCCAGTATCTCAACTATCACGAAGGGTGGGGTGGCTATCGGCGTGGCAGCTACCGCAGCAAGGGATGGCTGATGAAGACATCCCGCAAGGTGGAGGCCCGTGCCCAGCGCTACGGCGCCCAGTATCGACAATGCAAGGATCAGCTCTCCAGCGGGGGCTGGTTCTGGTAACCAAATCAGGAGTCAGAAATGCCGTTATTGGACAGTTTTACCGTTGACCACACCCGCATGGCTGCGCCGGCGGTGCGTGTGGCCAAGACCATGCAGACCCCGAACAAGGACACCATTACCGTGTTCGACCTGCGTTTCTGCGTGCCGAACCAGGAGATCCTCTCCGAGCGCGGCATCCACACCCTCGAGCACCTGTTTGCCGGTTTCATGCGTGATCACCTGAACGGCAACGGGGTGGAGATCATCGACATCTCCCCCATGGGCTGCCGGACCGGCTTCTACATGAGCCTGATCGGTGCGCCGGACGAGGCCCGGGTTGGTGCCGCCTGGCAGGCCGCCATGAGCGATGTGCTGACCGTGCAGGAGCAGGGCAAGATCCCCGAGCTGAACGAATACCAGTGCGGTACCTACAGCATGCACTCACTGGAAGAGGCCCATGCCATCGCCCGCCACGTGCTGGAGCGCGGCATCGGCGTCAACCGCAATGACGAGCTGGCCCTGCCGGAAGAGAAGCTGAAAAGCCTCTGATCCCGGAATGGCAAACATGAAAAAGGCCGGTCAATGACCGGCCTTTTTGCGTGCTGACGGAATCAGGATGGCAGCGGCATCACCCGGTTGCGACCCAGCTCCTTGGCCTTGTAGAGCAGCTTGTCGGTGCGTTCGACCAGGCTGTCGCCCGTCTCCTGGCCGCTGTATTCACCCACCCCGAACGAGGCGGTGATGTGGTCGATGCGCCGGCCCGATTTGCGATCCAGGATCGACATTTTTTCGATGGCCCGGCGCAGGCTCTCCGCCATTTGGCGGCTCAGCGCCAGACTGCGCATGGGGACCAGCAGGGCAAACTCCTCGCCGCCGAGGCGGTAGGCGGTGACGCCCTCCTTGCAGGTTTCCCGCAGCCGCTTGCTGAAGGCGCGAAGCACCTGGTCTCCCAACAGGTGGCCATATTCATCGTTGAAACTCTTGAAGCGGTCTATGTCCGACAGGATCAGGGAGAAGGGCTGCTTGCTGCGGATCAGGCTCTCTATCTCCAGATCGAAGGCGCGCCGGTTGAGCAGGCTGGTGAGGGCATCCTCGTTGGCCAGCTTGCGAGTCTCGTTGAGCGCCTCGCGCAGCTCCTTGATCTCCTTCTCGGCGCTGCTGAGCTGGTTGCGAAAGTGCATGGTGGACATGCGCACGTCCCGCGATTCGCGCACCAGATCCCGCAGGATCCCCATGGTGTCTTCCAGGCTGAGCCCCTCGTCGTCGATGAGGCTCAGCCGGTCGAAGCTCTTGTCGAGCATGTCCTGAAACATGCCGGTGTCGGAGAGGGCATCCTGCATGGTGTGACCAAGCTCGTTGGCCATGGCGGCCAGGTTGAGCTTCATGGTTTCCATCTGCTGCTCATCTTGCGCGGCGAGGTGCTGGTGATAGAGGCGTTCACAGGTGGTGAGAGAGCAGGTTCCCTGCAGCTTGATGGCCTGATCGATGGCCTGATTGAGCTCGGGCATGCTGGCCGCCACGTAGTTATACCAAAGGGTGTAATTATCCGGCGTGGTGGGGATTTGATACTTGATCATCAGGGGAACCGCCTGCTTGAGATAGGCGGCGGATTGGGCGAACGAGTCCTTGCTCATGAGTTCCATGTCTCATCATGCCTGCAAACTGTGCATAGTATGACAGAGAGATTGGCCAAAAGGCAGTCGATGGATGCCATTCGCCCCCCCCTCCGATATAATGGCACCGTTACCACCTACCCTAAGGCCTGCTTATGTCTCAAAAAGATCCTTTCCTCGAACGCGAGGCCGAAAAATACGAGAACCCCATCGCCAGTCGCGAGATGATCCTCGACCTCATCAAGGGCCATGAAAAGCCCATGTCCCGTGAAGAGCTGGCAAAGGTCCTCAAGCTGACCGAAGAAGAGCCGCTGGAAGCCCTGCGCCGTCGTCTGCGCGCCATGGAGCGTGATGGTCAGCTGGTATTCACTCGCAACCAGTGTTACGCCCTGCCGGATCGTCTGAATCTGGTGAAAGGCTACGTGCTCGGCCACAAAGATGGCTTCGGTTTTCTGCGCCCCGAGGGTGGTGGCCCGGATCTGTTCCTGAACAACCGCGAGATGCAGCGCCTGATGCACGGCGACTACGCTCTGGTGCAACCTACAGAGATCGACCGCAAGGGGCGCCAGGAGGCGCGTCTGGTACGTCTGCTCAAATCCCGTGAAGCGGACATCGTCGGTCGCTATTTCGTCGAGAACGGCGTCGGTTTCGTGGTGCCGGATGACAGCCGCATCGGCCAGGACATCATCATCCCGGAAGGGGAGAACAAGGGGGCTCGCCAGAGCCAGGTAGTGGTCGTGCGCATCAATCAGCGCGCCACAGCCCGCTTCAATGCGGTCGGCACCGTGCTGGAAGTGCTGGGTGAAAACATGGCGCCCGGCATGGAAATCGAGATCGCCCTGCGTACCCACGGCATTCCGCACACCTGGCCGGAAGAGGTGACCAAAGAGGTTGCCGGTCTGGGCGAACAGGTGCCGGAGAAGGCCAAAGAGGGTCGTATCGACCTGCGCGCCCTGCCGCTGGTCACCATCGACGGGGAAGATGCCCGCGATTTCGATGACGCCGTCTTCTGTGAAGCCAAGCGTGGCGGCGGCTGGCGCCTGTGGGTGGCCATTGCCGACGTCTCCGCCTACGTGAAGCCTGGCACCGCTCTCGACACCGAAGCCTACCAGCGCGGCAACTCGGTCTACTTCCCCGAATTCGTGGTGCCCATGCTGCCGGAGGTGCTCTCCAACGGCCTCTGCTCGCTCAACCCGCAGGTTGACCGCCTCTGCATGGTGTGCGAGATGACCATCTCCGCCGCCGGCCGCATGTCCGGCTACAAGTTCTACGAAGCGGTGATGAACTCCCATGCCCGCATGACTTACACCAAGGTGGCGGCGATCCTGGAAGGGGATCCTAAGCTGCGTCAGCAGTACGAGCCGCTGGTGGGTCACATCGAAGAGCTCAACAACCTCTACAAGGCGCTCAAGCATGCCCGCCATCAGCGCGGTGCGGTGGAGTTCGAGAGCGAAGAGACCCGCTTCATCTTCAACGCCCAGCGCAAGATCGATCGCATCGTGCCGCTGGTGCGCAACGACGCCCACAAGATCATCGAAGAGTGCATGATCCAGGCGAACGTAGCCGCGGCCCGCTACATCGAGAAGAACGAGGCCGCCGCCCTGTTCCGGGTGCACGACCGTCCGGGCGAAGAGCGTCTGACCGGTTTCCGTGACTTCCTGGCCGAACTGGGTCTGGAGCTCAAGGGGGGTCTGGAGCCCGAGCCGAAAGATTTCGCCGACCTGGCCGCCAAGTTCGAAGGGCGCCCGGATGCTGAGCTGCTCTCCACCATGCTGCTGCGCTCCATGCGTCAGGCCATCTATCAGGCCGACAACATCGGTCACTTTGGTCTGGCGCTGAAGTCCTACGCTCACTTCACCTCGCCGATCCGTCGCTACCCCGACCTCATCCTGCACCGCGCGATCAAGTATCAGACCGCCAAGGAGCAGCAGGCCAACCTGCGCCACAAGTGGACTCCGAGCGGTGGCTACCACTACCAGCTGGAAGAAGTGGACCCGATGGGCGAGCACTGCTCCATGACCGAGCGCCGTGCCGACGACGCCACCCGCGATGTGGCCGACTGGCTCAAGTGCGAGTACATGCTGGATCACGTGGGTGACGAGTTTGACGGCGTCATCGCTAGCGTCACCGGCTTTGGCTTCTTCGTGCGTCTGGCCGAGATCCACATCGACGGTCTGGTGCATGTCAGCACCCTCACCAACGACTACTACCAGTTTGACCCGCTGCACCAGCAACTGATCGGCGAGAACTTCCGCCGCCGCTACCGTCTGGGTGACAAGGTGCGGGTCAAGGTGACGGGCGTGAATCTGGACGATCGCAAGATCGACTTCGTGATGGTGGAAGAGCCCCTCAAGGCAACCGGCAAGAACGCCAAAGAGATGGCGCGCAAGCAGGCCGAGATCAAGAAAGAGAAGGCCAAGAGCGCCGAACGCCACGAAAAACGCAAAGAGAAAGAGGGCAAGGACCACGGCAAATCCGCCAAGGGCGGCCGTGCCAAACCCAGCAACAGACGACCGAGCAAAAAAGCTCGCGACAAGGCCAAGAGCACTAAATGAGTACTGAACTGATCTACGGCATTCACGCTGTATCCGCGCTGCTGGAGCGCACCCCGGAGCGTTTCATCGAAGTGTGGGCCCTCAAGGGGCGCGATGACGACCGGCTGCAACCCTTGCTGGCCGAGCTGGATGCGCTCGGCCTCAAGGTGCAGAGCGTGAACCGCAAGACGCTCGACGACAAGGCGGAGGGTAACAATCACCAGGGCATCATGGCCCGGGTGAAAGAGGCGCCCAAGCTGGCCGAGCACGACCTGGCCAGCCTGCTTGACAAGTTGGCCGAGCAACAGACTCAGCCCTTCCTGCTGGTGCTGGACGGGGTGACCGATCCGCACAACCTCGGCGCCTGCCTGCGCAGCGCCGATGCCGCCGGGGTGCATGCGGTGATCGTGCCGCGCGACAAGGCCACTGGCCTGACCCCGATCGTGCGCAAGGTCGCCTGTGGCGCCGCCGAAGTGGTGCCGCTTATTCAGGTCACCAACCTGGCCCGCAGCCTGCGCGAGCTGCAGGAGCGTGGCGTCTGGATCGTCGGTACCGCCGGCGAGGCGGATCACGACGTGTATCAGGCCAAACTGACCGGCCCGATGGCGCTGGTGATGGGCGCAGAGGGCAAGGGCATGCGTCGTCTGACCCGCGAGCACTGCGACGAGCTGGTGAGCATCCCGATGGCAGGGGCGGTATCCAGCCTCAACGTCTCGGTAGCGACCGGCGTCTGTCTGTTTGAAGCCGTGCGCCAGCGTCGTGCCTGAGGCGAGCTGAATGGACAGACCCCCGTTTTGCCGGGATCGGGTCACAGATGAGCAGGAGGCCGCGCGCCTCCTCTCTTTTGCCCGGCCGCTGACCCTGAGCCCTCGTGCCTGCCTCTGGCATGCTGGCGATCGACCCGATCTACTGGTGATGGTGGAGCAGGGGCTGCTGCGGGCCAAGGTGGTGCTGGCGGATGGCCGCGAGTACATCAAGGAGTTCTACTGGGAGGGTGACGAGTTTCTCGACTTCCACCACCTGCTCAGTGGTGAGCCGGCCCGCTACAGCGTTGAGGCGCTGGAGCCCTGTAGGCTCTTGCTGTTCAACCTGGCCGACCTGCGCACGCTTTCCTGCTGGCCCGCCTGGTATCAGCATCTGCTGGCGGTGCAGCTGCGCATCAAGGAGGAGAAAGAGCTGCTGCTGCTGACCGAGAGTCCGCAGGCCCGTTATCAGCACTTTTTGCGCAGCTTCCCCGCGCTGGAGGCCAGGGTGCCCGATCACCAGATCGCCGCTTATCTGGGCATCACCCCCATCAGCCTGAGCCGCATTCGCAAGCGACTGAAGGATCTTAACAAAGGTTAATGCCGGCTCGCGTGTGGCTGGCTATGCTGCCCTTCTCATCATGAGCAAGGAACCCCCATGAACTGGTCTCTCAAGTCTTTTGAACAACTCGACGTCAACGAACTCTATGAACTGCTCACCCTGAGATCCCGGGTCTTCGTGGTGGAGCAGACTTGCGTCTTTCTCGATCTGGACGGCGTCGACAAGCGCCCCGACGTGCTGCACCTGCTCGGCTGGCAGGATGGGGCACTGGTGGCCTATGCCAGGCTGATGGCGCCCGGCGTGGCCAAGGCGCAGCAGGTGGTGATCGGCCGGGTGGTGACCGCGCCCGAAGCGAGAGGTGATGGGCTCGGTCACCGGCTGATGCAGCAGGCGCTGCAGGAGTGTGCCCGGCTCTGGCCCGGGGTCAGCATCTATCTCGGGGCCCAGGCACACCTGCAAGGTTTCTACGGTCGTCATGGTTTCACCGCCGTGGGTGAACCCTATCTGGAAGATGACATTCCCCACATCGGCATGAGCTCCTCTTAATACCTTTTAAGCATAACAATGAAATTATTATGTCTTGAGGTAGTAAAGAAAACGGGTGCTCGGCGCCATGTTAGTGGGTACCCTCTGAGTGATTAATCGGCAACAGTTGATGGATAGGTTTTAAAAATGGTCTTTTACCCCATTAATTCAGAACAAGATTCAGCGATTGAGCCGTTGAGCCATTTTATTAGCGTTCGCCACTCGAGTGGCTGTCGCTGATGGAGTTGTTGCGCAAGCGGTTCGCACTGGACCTGCAAACCTTCGCCATCATCACCCTGGTGCTGGGCAATCTGGCCCAGGCCTTCTCCGACGTGCTGGTCAAGCTGATCGGCCCTAGCTTCAGCCCCTTCCAATACATGTTCCTGCGCCAGCTGCTGACCCTGCTGGTGCTGCTGCCCTTCATGCTGCGGGTACCGCGCTCGGCCTGGGGGTTGGGTGCCTGGAAGTGGCACCTGCTGCGTGGCCACCTCTGCCTGCTCGGCGGGGGCGGCATGATGCTGGCCCTGACCCAGCTGCCGCTGGCCACGGCCAACGCCATCTTCTACGTATCTCCGTTGCTGACGCTGCCGCTGGCGGCCTGGCTGCTCAAGGAGAAGATCAATTCCCGCGTCTGGTTGCTGGGAGGCATGGGGCTGCTCGGGGTGGTGTTCGTGCTGCGGCCGGGGGATTTCCATCTGGCCGGGCTGGGCGCCCTGGTGACCGCCTTCACCCTGGCGCTGTTCAACATCACGGGTCGCAAGTTGCCAGCCGGGATCTCGGTGGTGGCGACCCTGTTCTGGGCCAATCTGCTGGCTCTGCCGCTGACCGCCGGGCTGGCGGTACATCAATGGCAGCCGGTGGACTGGCGACTGCTGGTGCTGATCGGTGGCAGCGGCGTCATGCAACTGCTCTATCATGCCAGCTGCTTCTACGCCTATCGCCAGGTAGAGGCCAACCGCATCGCGGCGACCGAGTATTCCGGCCTGATGTTCGTGGTACTGCTGGGCGTCTGGCTGTTTGGCGAGATCCCGGCGTGGAACCTCTGGGTCGGGGTCAGCTTCATCCTGCTGGCCATTCACTGGCAGCGTCGATTGCGCTGACATCCCCATCGGCAGCAGGCCGATGGGTGAGAAAAGCAGGCATCTTATGAGGCCGCTCTCTGTCATGGCCGGGCAAACCGGCTATGCTGGGCGGCCTGTTGCTATCGGAACCCTGTCGTGACCCCTACCATCTTTGCTGCCATCCTGCTGGCCGCCCTGCTGCACGCGCTCTGGAATGCGCTGGCCAAGCGCCAGGCCGAGGGGCGCGTCAGCGTCTTGCTGGTCTCTCTCTGCTCCGGCCTGTTTGCCGCACCCTTGCTGCCCTTGGTGGGTTGGCCGGTGGCGGCCGAATATCCCTGGCTGGGGCTCTCCATCCTGCTGCACTGCGGCTACTGTCTTTTTCTCGGTCGGGCCTACCGGCTGGGTGAGTTCGGCCAGATCTATCCGCTGGCCCGGGGCAGCGCCCCTCTGATGACCCTGCTGTTCGGTGCCCTGCTGCTGGGTGAAGTGCCGGGAATGGTGGCGGTGACGGGAGCCGTGGTGCTGGTGAGCGGCGTGTTGCTGATGGCGTGGCGCGGCGGTCTGCGGCTGGCGCCGGCCGCGCTGCAGGCGGTGCTCATCACTGCACTGTTTACCGCCTCCTATACCTTGTCCGATGGGGCGGGAGCCCGCTCGGCCGGTGAGCCGATACGTTACACCCTCTGGCTGTTCGCCCTCACCGCGCTGATGATGCCGCTGCTGATGCGCTGGCAGAGTCGCACCGCCTGGCGCGAGCTGGGGCCTGCGGCGTGGCGCAGCGGCACCATCGGGGGCGCCCTGTCGCTGTTGGCTTACGGTATCGTTATCTGGGCCATGACCAAGGCGCCCATCGGCCTGGTGGCGGCCTTGCGCGAGAGCAGCGTGCTGTTTGCGGTGCTGCTCTCCTGGGGTTGGCTGGGGGAGACGCTGGGGCGGGTCCGGTTGCTGGCCGCCCTGGTGATCCTGGGCGGCATCCTGCTGATCCGCCTCGGCTAGGGGGAGGCTGCTTAAGGCATCCGGGCCGGCCGGTCAGGGAGTGACCCGGATAGTGAGGGTGAACCCCTCCTCACAGGTGGCCAGTTGCACCTGAACCTGCCCCAGTTCGGCCAGGCTGCCCACATGAGTGCCGCCACAGGGGATGGTGACCTCCCGGCCTTCCAGCGAGCAGTGCCAGTAACGGGAGTCGATGATCGCCTCGCCGGCCCGGCTGCGGCGAATGTCAGCCCCGCTTGCTACCCAGTCGGCCAACTGGCGGTTGACCTGCACTTCAATCTGCGCCAGATCTGCCAGCAGTGCCTCGCTGTTGACTCCCTTCTTGCGCAGGCTCTTGCCGATCCGGTACTGCTCGCGCGAACCCATAGGCTCGACCCGCGAGGTCTGGATGGCGAGGCGATCGAAGTCCGGCTGATCCAGCGCGTCCCGCTCGCTGACCTCTTTGCGCCAGTAAGGCATCAGCGCTCGGTTGAGCGCCAGTGCCGCCAGATGGCAGCCGCTGTGGCCCAGGCTCAGGGCGTGGCGGGTCTCGGCATCCACCCGCAGTGTCACCTGGCTGCCCACTGGCAGCGCACAGTGACCTGCCAGCGGGTGCACCACCACGAAGCGCCACCCTTCTGCACCCCGCTTGACCGGGATCGCCTGGTCGACGAACAGCTCCCCATCCGGACTGATGGTCCCCATGCGGCAGGGGCCGACGGTCGTGTCGCCGCCCTCCCAATGCACTGTGCCCACGTCCCCCGGCTGATCGGGCCAGAGGTGGCTCTGGGGATGAAAGGGGGTGAGGTCGGTGACCAGCAGGCTGGTGTCACCGCTCTGGCAGAAGAGCACGCTGGCCTGCTCCTGATGGTGGCCCAGCACGAAGCTGGCTCGGGTATGTGGCATGGATGGCTCCCGCAAATCGAAGAGGAAGAGAGCCGCCAGCATACGCCAAAGCGCAGGCCGGCTCATTAACCTCGGTTAACAAGCCGGCCTGAGGAGGGGATGGCGGGCTAGATCATGGCGACCAGCAGGTAGGCGTTGAGCCCGATCACTAGGGCGACGATGAGGCGGCCGACCGCCTGGGTCACCGGGTGGTTGCGATACTCCCCCATCAGGGCGCGATCGCCGGTCAATATCAGCAGCGGAATGAGCGCCAGCGCGATGCCGAAGCTCAGCACCACCTGGCTCAGCACCAGGATTTCGGTGGTGTTGAGGCCCATGGCGATCACCACGAAGGCGGGGGCCATGGTGATGGCGCGGCGCAGCCAGAGCGGGATGGTGAAGCGCACGAAGCCCTGCATCACCACTTGGCCGGCCAGCGTGCCCACTACGGTAGAGCTGATGCCGGAGGCGACCAGCGAGAGGCCGAACAGGGTGGCGGCCGCCTGGCCCAGCAGCGGGGTGAGGGTCTGGTAGGCAGACTCCAGCTCCGCTACCTGCTGATTGCCGGAGCTGTGGAAGGCGGCCGCGGCCATGGCCATCATGGCCAGGTTGACGAAGCCGGCGATGGTCATGGCGATGGCCACGTCGACCCGGGTGGTGTGCAGCCGCTGGGGGACCGAGCCCTGATCCTGGGTGTGCTGGGTCAGTGCCGAGTGCAGGTAGATGACGTGGGGCATCACGGTGGCACCGAGCACGCCGGCCGCCAGATAGACGGCGTCGCTGTTGGGCAGGCCGGGGAAGAGGGCACCCTCCAGCAGGCTCGGCAGGTGGGGGCGGGAGAACACCAGCTCGACGATGTAGGCCGCCGCCACGAACAGCAGCAGGCCGCCCACCACGAACTCCAGCGGTTTCTGGCCGCGGGATTGCAGCATCAGAATGCCCCAGGTGACCACGGCGGTGATGCCGGCCCCTTCCAGCAGGGTGACCCCGAGCAGCAGCTTGAAGCCCACGGCCGCACCGATGAATTCGGCCAGATCAGTGGCCATGGCGATGATCTCCGCCTGTACCCAGTAAGCCCAGACTGCTGGCTTGGGCAGCCGGTCGCGAATGTGCTCCGCCAGGTTCTTGCCGGTGACGATGCCGAGTTTGGCCGAGAGGGTCTGCACCAGCATGGCCATCAGGTTGGCCCATACCACTACCCACAGCAGCTGGTAGCCGAAGGTGGATCCGGCCTGAATGTTGGTAGCGAAGTTGCCCGGATCTATGTAGCCGATGGCGGCGATAAAAGCCGGCCCGAGCAGGGTTAGCTTGAATTTGCGGGCCGGGATGGCCGTGGTCAGCGCGGGTTGCATGGTATCAGCCTCCATAAGTGCATGGAGATAGAATAGATCTAAATGATAATTATTATCAATTGAAGTTTTGTATTGTTCCCATAGATAAAAACATCGGTGGCGGCTGGTTGCAGTGGGGGATGGGATTTTGTACAATACGCCGCCCTAGAAAAGCAGCGTCTAAACACCATTATGTTCCTTGCCTCCGAGGTTTGGCTGCACCTGGGCGGAGGCTGAATTAATCCGTAAGGAGCTAAAATGCGTCATTACGAAATCGTCTTCATGGTTCATCCGGACCAGAGCGAGCAAGTACCTGGCATGATCGAGCGTTACACCGGCGCCATCACCACCTCCGGTGGTACCATTCATCGCCTGGAAGATTGGGGCCGTCGTCAGCTGGCTTACCCGATCGACAAACTGCACAAAGCCCACTACGTTCTGATGAACGTAGAAGCAGAGCAAGCCGTTATCGATGAGCTGGAAACCAACTTCCGCTTCAACGATGCCGTTATCCGCAACATGATCATGCGCACCAAGCACGCCGTGACTGAAGTTTCTCCGATGGCCAAGGCCAAGGAAGAGCGCTTCACCCGTCGTGACGACGAGCGCCGCGAAGAAGCTACTGAAGCTGCTTCCGAAGAGTAATTCTGGATCACTGACTAGAGGATAAAGGCCATGGCACGTTATTTCCGTCGTCGTAAGTTCTGCCGCTTCACCGCCGAGAACGTTACCGAGATCGACTACAAAGATATCGTTACTCTGAAAAACTACATCACTGAATCTGGCAAGATCGTACCGAGCCGTATCACCGGTACTCGCGCCAAGTATCAGCGTCAGCTGGCACGCGCCATCAAGCGTGCTCGTTACCTGGCTCTGCTGCCGTACACCGATCTGCACAACAAGTAAGAATCGGTCCGGCGCTTAAGCCTAACTCAACGAAATTTATAGAGGAAAGGTAATGCAAGTTATCCTGCTCGACAAAATCGCCAAACTGGGCGGTCTGGGTGACCAAGTTTCCGTGAAAGCTGGTTATGCCCGTAACTACCTGATCCCGCAAGGCAAAGCTGTTATGGCTACCAAGGCCAACATCGAGACCTTCGATGCTCGCCGTGCTGAACTGGAAGCCAAACTGGCTGCCGGTAAAGCTGCCGCTGAAGAGCGCGCTGCCAAGCTGGGTGAACTGGCTGCCGTTGTTATCGCCTCCAAGTCTGGCGACGAAGGCAAGCTGTTCGGTTCCATCGGTACCCGTGACGTGGCTGAAGCCATCACTGCTGCCGGCGTAGCCGTTGCCAAGAGCGAAGTCCGCATGGGCAACGTTCTGCGTAACACCGGTGACTACGAAGTTGTTGTTCAGCTGCACGCTGACGTCAAAGCAACCGTACAGATCCAGGTTGTTGCCCTGTAATAGCGATTCGCTTTTGCAGAAAAAACCCGCGCACTTGCGCGGGTTTTTTATTTTCAGGCCCAGGGTTAGAGTAAGGATCCGTTCTTCTGGAGGAGATCCCTATGGCCTGGGTCGAAGGTCGCGTCCTTGAGCGTATCGAGTGGACGCCCACCCTGTTCTCCCTGCGTGTGGCGGCCGAGCTGGCCCCCTACAAGGCGGGGCAATTCACCAAACTGGCCCTCGAGCAGGGCGATCGCCGCGTCCAGCGGGCCTACTCCTTCGTCAATCCCCCGTCAGCCCCCTATCACGAGTTCTATTTCGTCGAGATCCCCGATGGGGAACTGACTCCGTCCCTCGGTTCCCTGCAAGCGGGCGACAGCCTGCTGGTGCAATCCCTGGCGACCGGTTTTCTGACCCTGGACGAGGTACCGGCCGGGCGCGATCTCTGGCTGCTCTCCACCGGTACCGCCATCGGCCCCTTCCTCTCCATGCTGGCCGACGGAGAAGCCTTCGCCCGTTTCGAGAATCTGGTGCTGGTGCACGGGGTGCGCAAGGGGGAAGAGCTGAGCTACCGGGAGCTTATCGTGGGGTTTGCCGCCCGCCACGGCGAGCGTTTTCGCTATGTGCCTTTCGTCAGCCGGGAGGAATGGCCCGAGGCGATGGCAGGGCGGATCCCGGCAGCCATTGCCGACGGTCGGCTGCAGGCGCGGGTCGGGCTGGAATTTGCCCCTGAGCTGAGTCAGGTGCTGATCTGCGGCAACCCGGCCATGGTGAAGGAGACCCAGCAGACCCTGCTGTCATTGGGGCTGGCCAAGAACCTGCGGCGGGCGCCCGGCAACATCAGTGCGGAGAACTACTGGTAGAGAAATGGACACAGGGGCCTCGGCCCCTGTGTCAGGGTAACGGGGATGAGGATCAATTCTTCTTGCTGTTGCCGTTGCCTTTCTGCTTGTTGTGGCCCTGGCCCGGGTTGTTGCCGCTGTGGATGCTGCGGTTGTAGTGGTCCCGGTATTTGCCGTCCATCTTGTCGCAGTTGAGCTGGATGCGGCTGTCGCCGATGCCGAGATCGAGGCAGTTGCTCTGCCACCAGTCGTACTCTTTCTGATCCCAGTTGATGTCCAGCTTGATGTCGTCGGTGGAGAGTTTGACGCCATCGTTGTTCTTGGAGGGGGGCGCCGCCATGGCCATGCCTTGGACGAGCAGCAGGGAGAGCAGCAGTATGGATTTGTGCATGATGACCTCGAGTGCGGAAGGATTGGTCTCAGTGTAGAAGCTGGCGCCTTAACCGGGCCGGAACTAGGCACGACGTCAGCTGGCGGGCATGTCATGCCGGCTTGCAGCGGGCGGGCAGGCGATCAGGCTAGCGGGGTTTTCTGCGGCAGACAACGGGGAAGCGTCGACAATTTGCCCAATCTGGTCGCAGCCTGTCCGTTTGTGAAGGTATCTGAGTCAATTCAAATGATTAGCCTTCATTCTGTGGCTCGGCTGACTATAATCGGCAGCCAACTTTTCCTGCATATCGCACCCCCTTCATCATGACTACACAGGCTTCTACCGTGCTGCGCTACCCCAAGGGGTGGTTCGCCTTGACCACGGTGTACAGTTTTACCGGGCTGGCCATTCTGGCCTCCATCGTCTTCTCCCTGCTGCTGTTTCTCTCCATCGACGAGAACCCCCTGATGAAGTGGTTGTTCGGCGGCCTGGCCATCATTTTCGAGCTGGGCAAGTTCTACGTCTGGTACGAGTACGGTGAGTGCAAGGCGCGGCGGGAGCTGAGCGGGGCCTTCTGGTCGTTGCTGTTCTACAGCGTGCTGGCGGCCATCTCCATCGGTGGCAGCATAGGCGGCATCAACAGCGCCACCAACACCATACTCAACCAGCAGGCGCGCCATGAGCGGGAGATCGCCCGCTTCGACGAGCAGATCGCCAGCATAGAGCGGCAGATCCAGCTCAACGAGGAGGCGGCCCGCAAGTACATCGAGATGGCGCGCATCTCCAGCGGCGTCAGCGGGTTGCAGCAGGCCAACACCAAGCTCAGGCTGCGCCAGGATGAGCTGCGCCAGGAGCGCGATGCCAAGCCCATCAACGAGCAATCCTCCATGCTGGGACTGATGAGCAGCCTGGCGGATGGGGTGGGAATGAGCATCAGTCAGGTGCAGTTTCTGCTGGTCTGCTTCCTCTCCGTGCTGCTCGACGTGTTCGGCGCCTTCTTCGTCAGCCTGATCGGCGAGGAGAACCGCTTTCGTCGCAGCTGGCTGTGGCAGCAGGCCAGGGAGCAGACCCTGGCCCGCCAGGCGGAAGCGGCAGCCATGGTGCCTGCCGTGATGGCCAGACCGGAGCCCGAGCCGGAGGTGGTGGCTCAGGTGCGCAGCGCGCTGGAGAGCGGTGAGCTCAAGTGCAGCAAGCGGCGGGTCGCAGAGGCGCTGTCGCTGTCGCTGGAGGAGGTGGATCGGGTGTTCCAGCATCTGCTGGCCCAGGGGGTGCTGGGGCAGGGCAGCAACCGCCACTACCATCTCAGCTCGCAGGGGAGTTGATCATCAGGCCACCGCAGGGTGGCCTTTTTATTGCCGCGTGGGGGCTGTGCTAGTGGGTCAGCACCATCATCAGGCTGAGGAAGGCGGCCAGCCCGCCACCGATGCCGATGATCCAGTAAAAGCCCTTGGCCCCCTGTTTGAGCGGGATGCGGAAGTAGAGCAGAAACGCCCACCACCCCAGGGCCAGCAACAGAGGAATAAGAAACATTCGAGCCATGGTGTCCTCGCTGTTATTCTGTTGACCCTTGATCAATCAACAGGATGGATTGTGCAATGACGCAGCTACAGATTACCGCATTCGGTGACCCCTCGGTACTTCGGCTCAACCCTTCCCTGGACAAGGTGCCAGCCGACGGCGAAGTGCGGGTGCGCATCTGCTTTGCGGGGGTCAACCCCATCGATGCCAAGACCCGGGCCGGCCTCGGCTGGGCGGCGGCCCAGAACAAGGACAAGCTGCCCTGGACGCCGGGCTATGACGTGGCCGGGGTGGTGGAGAAGATAGGCCCCGGCGTCACCGCGCTGGCCGAGGGGGATCGAGTGTGCGGCATGGTGGGCTTTCCCCTCGCGGCCGGCGGCTACGGCGAGTCCGTGGTGGCGCGCGAGGAGGAGCTGGTCAGGCTGGAAGATATTGGCCTCAGACAGGGGGCGGCGCTGCCGCTAGCGGGCCTCACCGCCTGGCAGGGGCTGTTTGAACACGGCGCCCTCAAGGCGGGGCAACGGGTGCTGATCCTGGCCGGTGCCGGCGGTGTCGGCCACCTGGCGGTGCAGTTTGCCAGCGCCTATGGCGCCGAGGTGGTGGCGACGGCGAGTCGCGACAACCACAGCTTCCTGCACGGGCTGGGGGCCAGTCGGATGGTGGATTACCATGACGCAGACTGGGTAGCCCAGGTGGGTCAGGTCGAGCTGGTGCTGGATCTGGTGGGGGGCGAGAGCGGCAAGGCGGCGCTCGCCTGCGTCAAGCCAGGTGGCCGGCTGGTGACGGTGCCCACCATCAGCGCCCAGCAGATCAAGGATGCCGCGGCCGGCAGCGCCATCGAGGTGCTCGGCATGCTGGTACACCCCGACCGCCAGCAGCTGAGCCAGATGCTGACCTTGCTGCGCCAGGGTGAGGTTCAGGTCACGGTCGCCGGGGAGTATGCCCTGGCCGAGGGGGCGCTGGCCCATCAGGCCATCGAGCAGGGCCACGTGCGCGGCAAGCTGTTGCTGCGTATGCCTGCCGCGGAGACTCTTGCCGGATGAACGGCATCACCGAGCTGGGGCTCGGCTGGCTGTTTCTGAGCGCCTTCACCTCCGCCACCCTGCTGCCCGGCAGCTCGGAAGTGCTGCTGGGCGCCATGGCGACCAAGGGGGAGTGGAGCATGGTCAGCCTGCTGCTGTGGGCGACGCTGGGCAACACCCTCGGCTCCATGACCACCTGGTGGCTCGGCTGGCTCGCCACCTTCAAGAAAAAACCGGAAGATTTTCAAGGCCGTGGGGAACAAAAAGCCCTCGGCTGGCTCAAACAACATGGCCACTGGTGTCTGCTGCTGGCCTGGACGCCGGTGATCGGCGATGGTCTCTGTCTGCTGGCCGGCTGGCTGCGTCTCTCCTTCTGGCGCTCTCTCATTCTCATCGGGCTCGGCAAATTGTTGCGTTATGCCCTGGTCTTTCTGCTGGCCAGGCAGATCTTCTAGCTTCACTCACGAGGTAACCGTGAACAAACTCATTCCATTAAGCATGCTTCTGGGCTTCTCCCTGCCCGTGCTGGCGGCACCCACCCTGGTGTCGGAACAGGTCAAGGAAGAGGGCAAGCTCGGCATTCCCTACCAGATGTATAAGCTGGACAACGGCCTGACCGTCATTCTGGCGCCCGACAAATCCGATCCCCTGGTGCACCTGGACGTCACCTACCACGTGGGCTCGGCCCGCGAGCAGGTGGGCAAGTCCGGTTTCGCCCACTTCTTCGAGCACATGATGTTCCAGGGCTCCAAGCATGTGGGGGATCAGGAGCACATGCGGATCATCAACGAAGCTGGCGGTGACATGAACGGCACCACCAACAAGGATCGCACCAACTACTACGAGACCGTGCCGGCCAACCAGCTGGAGAAGGTGCTCTGGCTGGAGGCCGACCGCATGGGCTTCTTGCTCGATGCGGTGAGCCAGAAGAAGTTCGAGATCCAGCGCGCCACCGTCAAGAACGAGCGGGCCCAGCGCATCGACAATCAGCCCTACGGTCTGGTGAGCGAGAAGGTGGGCGAGGCGCTCTACCCGCGCACCCACCCCTACTCCTGGCAGCCCATCGGCTATGTGGAGGATCTCGACCGGGTCGACGTCAACGACCTCAAGCAGTTCTTCCTGCGCTGGTACGGCCCCAACAATGCGACTCTGACTCTGGGCGGCGACTTCGACACCAAGCAGGCGCTGGCCTGGATTGAGCAGTATTTCGGCTCCATCCCGCGCGGCCCGGACGTGGCCGAGCCGACCCCTGCGCCCGTCACCCTGCCCGAGACCCGTTACGTGACGCTTGAGGACAAGGTGCACCTGCCGCTGCTCTACATCAGCTACCCGACCGTGTCGCTCGGCGATCCGCAGGAGCCGGCGCTCGACATGTTTGCCGATGTGTTGGGCGGCAGCGCCAGCTCCATGCTCTACCAGTCGCTGGTCAAGAGCGGCAAGGCCATTGATGCGGGCGCCTCCCACTACTGCGAGGAACTGGCCTGTACCCTGACCGTCTACGCCTATCCCAACCCGGCAGTGGACGGCAGCCTGAAGACCCTCAAGAGCGAGGTGGACAAGGTGATCGGCGAGTTCGCCGGCCGCGGCCTCAAGCCGGAGGATCTGGAGAAGGCGATCAACAGCTATCGCGCCTCGGCCATCTGGGGTCTGGACAGCGTCTCCGGCAAGGTGAGCCAGCTCGCCATGGGTCAGGTGTTCGCCCAGGATCCCAACTATGTGTTCAAGAGCCTGGATGCCATCGGCAAGGTGACCCCGGAGCAGGTCAAGACCGCCTACGACAAGTTCATCCTGAACAAGCCGGCGGTGGTGCTGAGCGTGGTGCCCAAGGGCAAGAGCGACTGGCAGGCCGCCAAGCCCAACTTCACCCCGGCCAAGCGTGAGCTGCCGGATTACAGCAAGCATGATCAGGTACTGGCCGAGCGACCGGTGAAAGACGATTTTGATCGCAGCGTGCAGCCCAAGGCGGCCGATGCGGTGAGCGTCAAGGTGCCGGCCATCTGGCACGGCAAGCTCGACAAGGGGATCGAGATCATCGGTACCCAGAGCGACGAGATCCCCGCCGTCTCCATCATGGTCGCCCTGCCGGGCGGCATGCGGGCTGAGGGCAAGGGCGAACTGGGGCTGGCCAGCCTCACCGCCAGCATGATGGGACAGGGCTCGGTGCGTTTGACCGAGGCTCAGCTCAGCGACGAGCTGCAAAAGCTCGGCTCCAGCGTCAGCGTCTCCAGCGCCCAGTACAACAACCTGGTCACCATCAGCAGCCTGACCGACAAGCTGCCGCAGACCCTGGCGCTGGTGCGCGAGGTGTTTGAACGGCCCGGCATGCGCGAAGCCGACTTCGAGCGGGTCAAGTCGCAGATGCTGCAGGGCATGAAGCAGAGCGAGCAGCAGCCGGAGTGGCTGGCCGGTCAGGCATTCCGCGAGCTGGTCTACGGCAAGCAGAACCGCCTCGGACAGCCGGGTGACGGCGTGCTGGCCGATGTCGAGAAGCTGACCCTGGCGGACGTGAAGCGCTTCTATCAGAACTACTACAACCCGACCAACGCCAAGGTGGTGGTGGTGGGTGACGTGACCCAGTCCCAGGTGGAGGATCAACTCGCCTTCCTGACCCAGTGGAAGGGGGCCGAGCCCTCTCTGGGCAGCCTCAAGCCGGCGGGCGAGCAGGCCAAGCCGGGCATCTATCTGGTGGACAAGCCAGGGGCGCCCCAGTCGGTGATCCGCATCGGTCGCCGCGCCATGCCGTTCGATACCACGGGTGACTACTTCACCGCCGGGCTGATGAACTTCAACCTGGGCGGCAACTTCAACAGCCGCATCAACCTCAACCTGCGAGAAGACAAGGGCTACACCTATGGTGCCAGCTCGGGCTTCTCCGCCAACCGGGAGGCGGGTACCTTCGCCACCGGTGCCAACGTGCGGGCCGATGCGACCGTGGATGCCATCCGCCAGTTCCTCAAGGAGATGGACAACTACTGCAAGAACGGCCCGACCCCGGTCGAGCTTGCCTACATGCGCAGCGCCGTCTCCCAGCAGGATGCGCTCTCCTACGAGACCCTGGGCCAGAAGGCGGGCTTCCTGCTGCAGATGATCATGTACGACCTGAAGCCGGACTATGTGCAGGCCCAGAACAACCTGATCAAGACGGTGTCGGCCGAGACGCTCAAGGCCAGTGCGGCACGCTGGCTTGACCCGGCCGAGATGGTGATTGTGGTGGTGGGGGACAAGCAAAAGCTTGAAAAACCCTTGAAGGAGCTTCATCTTCCCATCTATCCGCTGCAGCTGCCCTGAGGGCGCTACATAATAAAGAGTGCCGCCCCCCTGTGGGGCGGCCACACATGAGCCGTGAATATGACTACGACAAGCTTGTCACTCACCGAGTTGTTGACCGCCCTGGGTTCGCCGGAACGGCTGACCGCCCTCAAGGGGATCCGGCGCGGGATCGAACGTGAATGTCTGCGCATCACCCCGGAAGGAACCCTGGCCCAGACCGATCACCCCCGCAGTCTGGGCTCGGCGCTGACCCATGCCAACATCACCACCGACTACTCGGAGAGCCTGCTGGAGTTCATCACGCCGGCCACCGACTCCATCGACAGCCTGATGGAACAGCTTGGCGACATCCACCGTCACACCATCCATCATCTCGGTGATGAGCGGATCTGGCCGCTCTCCATGCCCTGCTTCGTCGGCGACGAGGAGAACATCCGGCTGGCCCAGTACGGCAGCTCCAACATCGGCCGGATGAAGACCCTCTACCGGCAGGGGTTGAAGAACCGCTACGGCAGCCTGATGCAGGTGATCGCCGGGGTGCACTTCAACTTCTCCATGCCGGACAGCTTCTGGTGCGAGTGGCAGGAGCTGGTGTGCGAGGGGTGCTGCAGCCAGCGCTTTATCTCCGACAAGTACATGGGGCTTATTCGCAACGTCTACCGCTTCGGCTGGCTGGTGCCCTATCTGTTCGGTGCCTCGCCGGCCATCTGCGACTCCTTCCTCAAAGGGCGCAAGAGCAATCTGCCGTTCCAGAAGACTGGCAAGGGCACCCTCTACCTGCCCTATGCCACCGCCCTGCGGCTGTCGGATCTGGGCTACACCAACAGCGCCCAGGCGGGGCTCAAGATCAGCCACGACAGCCTGCCGGCCTATGTGAGCAGCCTGCGTCGCGCCATCAACACCCATGATCCCGACTTCGCCAAGATCGGCGTCAAGGTGAATGGCGAGTACCGCCAGCTCAACGATAATGTGCTGCAGCTGGAGAACGAGCTGTACGCCCCGATCCGGCCCAAGCGCACCCCGCGCAGCGGCGAGAAGCCGTCGGACGCGCTGGAGCAGCGCGGCATCGAGTACATCGAACTGCGCACCGTGGATGTGAATCCCTTCACCCCGTACGGTATCGAGGTGGATCAGATCCGCTTCTTCGACCTGTTCCTGGTCTGGTGTCTGCTGCGCCCGTCCCCGGTGCTGGGCGACGAGGAGATTGCCCGCAATCGCCGCAACCAGACCAAGGTGGTGCTGGAAGGGCGTCGTCCCGGCCTCGAGCTGGAAGACGAGCAGGGTCATGCCATCGGCCTGAAGGAGTACGGCCTCAAGCTGTTCGACGAGCTGGCCGCGCTGCTGGATCGCTGCTGCGGTCGCAACCGCTACCGCGAGACCCTGGCGATGCACCGCGAGAAGCTGCTCAACCCCGAGCTCACCTACTCCGCCCGCCTGCTCAAGCAGTTGCTGGAGAGCGGCCAGGACAACGGCTGCTTCGGCGACGAGCTTGCCAACCGCTACCGGGAAGAGATGCTGGCCGGTGAGCTGCAGTACTGGGACGATGCCTACTTTGCCGGCGAGGCCCGCGACTCGCTGGCCAAGCAGCGGGAACGCGAGCGCAGCGACAGCCTGTCGTTCGACGACTTCCTGGCCGACTACTTCGGGACCAGCAAGACCCCTGCCTGACGGGCTCCATTTCTGCTGCAAGCCGCTCTTCGGAGCGGCTTTTTTATGGGCGGTCTCCAGTGGGCGGTCGGTCGTCACGGGCCCGAAAATAACTGTGAGTCAGCCTTCACTTCAGCAGCGCGATGGGCGGTTTTATTGTCAATCGGCTCACATTTTCCTCTTTTGCAGCTTGAGTCTGATGGGTTTGCCGCCTAATTTCTCGATCACTGAAACGATTCAGCTTTCACAAAAACAAGAGACACGAGGATAAATCCATGTTGAAGAGACTTTCCATTGCGGTACTGTTCACGCTGGGCGCCAGCTCGGGCCAGGCTGCCGGATTCCTGCTGACCGACTCCCAGCAGGGGCTGGATGTGGGGGACTGGAAGATCACCAGCGACAAGCTGGGGATCAAGAGTCCGGCACCGTTCAGCATCGAGAAGAAACGGCTGCATGGCGGGCGTCAGGAGGGGGTGGACCTGCTGATTGTCGACAACGGGGTGATGAAGATAACCCTGATCCCGACCCGCGGCATGGGGATCAAGGAGGTCAGAGCCGCCGATCTGCGCCTCGGCTGGGATTCGCCGGTCAAGGAGGTGGTCAATCCGGCCTTCATCGATCTGGAGAGCCGCGCCGGGCTCGGCTGGCTCGATGGCTTCAACGAGATGCTGGTGCGCTGTGGCTACGAGTGGACCGGTCACCCGGGAGTGGATGACGACGGCCGCCTCAAGAGTCTGCACGGCCGGGTGCAGAACATCCCGGCCTCCGTGGTCAGCGTGACCATAGACGAGGAGCCACCCTACGCCATTCACGTACTGGGCCGGGTGGATGAGCGCACCTTCAAGATGAGCGAGCTGGTCACCTGGACCCAGCTCAGCGTCGTGCCCGGTCAGGCGGAGTTTGCCCTGCAAGACAAGCTGACCAACCACGCCGATTACGAGAACGAGTACCAGATCATCTACCACGGCAACTTCGGGGCCCCCATCCTAGAGGAGGGCGCGCGCGTCAGCACCCCGGTGAAGCAGATCTCCCCGTTCAACGACTATGCCAAGGGGGGGCTGAAGAGCTGGCAAACCTATCTGGGGCCGACCAAGGGCTTCGACGAGATGGTGTTCAACCTGGTGCCCTACAGCGATGCCGAGGGCAACACCCTGGCGGTGCTGAACAACCGGGCAGGCAGCGCCGGGGTGGCGGTGGGTTACAACACCAGGCAGTTGCCGGTGCTGACCCTGTGGAAGAACACCGACACCCGGGCCCAGGGCTATGTGACCGGCATCGAACCCGGCACCAGCTATGCCTACAGCACCAAGTACCAGCGCCCGCTGGGGCTGGTCCCCAAAATTCAGCCGGGGGAGACCAAGACCTTCGATCTGACCTACCGCCTGCTGCAGAACGCCGACGAGGTGAAGCAGGCTCTAGCCAGGGTGGAGCAGATCCAGGCCGGTCGGCCCACCGAACTGCGCGACCAGCCGCTGGTCAAGCTGCCGTAAGTGACGGACAAACAGCAAAAAGCCGCTCTTGAAGCGGCTTTTTTATTTCCCTGAACCCGAGCGGTATCAGACGTGGTTGTACTCAGACATGGTTATACATCGCCTCGATTTCGCTCTGGTACTTGGACTCGATGATCTTGCGGCGCAGCTTCATGGTCGGGGTCAGTTCCCCCAGCTCCATGGAGAAGGCGCTCGGCAGCAGGGTGAACTTCTTCACCTGCTCGAACTTGGCAAGCTCTTTTTGCAGATCCTGAATGCGCGCCTCGAAGAACTCCACCACCTTGGAGTGGCGCAGCAGTTCGGTCTTGCACTGGTACTGCAGGTTGATGGAGCGGGCGTACTCCTCCAGCGACTCGAAGCAGGGCACGATCAGCGCCGACACGAAGTGGCGGGCATCGGCGACGATGGCGATCTGCTCGATGAAGCGATCCTTGCCGATGGTGCCTTCCACCAGTTGCGGGGCCACGTACTTGCCGTTGGAGGTCTTCATCAGCTCCTTGAGGCGCTCGGTGAAGTAGATGTTGCCTTCGCTGTCGAGTTCGCCGGCATCACCAGTACGCAGGAAACCATCCTCGGTCATCACCTCGGCGGTCGCTTCCGGCTTGTTGTAGTAGCCGCGCATCACGGTAGGGGAGCGCACCAGCAGTTCGTTGTTCTCACCCAGTTTCACCTCGATGCCGCAGAGCGCCGTGCCGATGGAGCCCAGCTTGAACTGGCTGTCTTCGTAGCAGCAGACGGTGGCGGTGGTCTCGGTCATGCCGTAGCCGTACTTGAGGTTGAGCCCCATGGCCTGGAAGAAGAAGTTCACCTCGTCGGCGAGGCGGGCGCCAGCCACCGGCAGGAAGCGGGTGCGGCCGCCAAAACGGGCGCGCAGCTTGCGAAACACCAGTCGCTCGGCGAGCCAGAGCTGGCCGTAAAGCAGCGGGGAGGCGGTTTTGCCCGCCTGGCGGGTGGCGACCATCTGCTTGCCCACTTTGGTGGCCCAGCCGAACAGGGCCTGGCGCAGACGCGGCGCCTGGGCCACCCTGGCCTGGATCATGGCGTAGGCCTTCTCGTAGAGGCGCGGCACGGCGCACATCACGGTGGGCTGCACCTCGCCGATGACATCCATCACCTTCTGCGGATCGCGGATGTAGACGTTCTCGGCGCCACAATAGAGCACGTAGTAGCTCCAGGCCCGCTCGAACACGTGGCTGAGCGGCAGCATGCAGAGCGACACATCCTGCTCGTTCAGATCGAGGCGGCTGTTGTGCATCTCGAAGCAGGCGGCGATGTTGGCGAAATCGAGCATCACCCCCTTGGGTTCACCCGTGGTGCCCGAGGTGTAGATCAGGGTCAGCAGGTCGTCCATCCGGTACTGGCTCTCGCGCTCGCGCAGCACCTGTTCGCTGGGCTGGTGGTTGCCGGAGACCAGAAACGTCTGGAAGTGGCTCGCCTGCGGGCAGCCGCGCAGGTTGACGTTGCTGTCGAGGGCGACCAGCTGGCGGATCTCGCCGTTTTCAACGAGCTGCAGCGCCTGGTCGAACTGAGGCTGTTCGCCGACGAACAACACCTTGATGCCGGCATCTTTGACGATGTAGCGCAGCTGATCCAGGGTGCTGGTGGGGTAGATGGGGACGCTGACGCCGCGGGCGGCCAGGATGCCGAGATCGGCCTGGGTCCACTCCGGCATGTTGCGGGCATAGATGCCGACCATCTCGGTGGGCTGGTGGCCGGCGCGGATCAGCGCCTGGGCACAGTAGTCCATGGCCTGTCCAAGAGTACGCCAGCCGATGGCACGCCACTGGCCATCCTGTTGTACGCGCAGGGCGGCCTTGTTGCCAAGCCGGGCGATACGCTCCCGCATCAGTCGAACCAGGTGGTGTTTCGGCATCAGTCAGACATCCTCAAGTAACAGTTGTACGCCCTAAGGGGCACTGAAAAATCGCGCTGGAGTTTAAACTCTAAGATTACAGCTTACAAGTGTTCGCCATTTGTCTTGGATCACAAAGTCGTCAATTAGGGGGCACTTGAGGCATGATGGGGGCTGACATGCGGAGCCATTCAGGGAGGGTGAACAATGAGTGTCGGCATCAAGGGGGTGGTGACCGGGGTATTGCTGTTATTGGCGGGGGCCGGCGGGCTCTGGTTTACGCTGGGTGGCACGGGGAGCGAGGAGGACAACCCCTGGCTGAGCGGCGCCGAAGGCTATGCGCAGGCGCTGCAGCTGGCCCTGCACAAGGGCTATCCGCTGCTCTACGTGATCGAACGCGCCAAATGCCGGCGCTGCAAGCTGCTGGATACCAGCCTGTGGCAATCAGCGGAGATGGCGCCGGTGCTGGCCCGGCTGGTCAAGGTGCGCCTCAATCCAGATGCGGGGGATGGCAGCGAGCACATACTGCGGCGCTTCCCGCAGGTGGCGACGCCGCCCGGCATCTATGTGCAGCAGCCGGGCGAGCCGCTCAAGCCCATCAAGATAGTGGTGGATATCCAGCAGATCTGGATGCCCGGGGTGACCTGGCAACGCGGTTTCTTCATGCCGCTCTCCGCCGCCGGGTTTGAGGCGGTGCTGCACACCACTCAGAGCCTGCAGGATCCGGCTCTCGACAACGCGCCGTTGTTGTAGTGTTGCTGCTGTATAGCGCGGCGGTTTAGCCGAAGTCGAACAGGCGGGACATCAGCACGGCATCTTCCCGATCCTGGCCGGTGCCGTAGTAGTCGGCGCGCCGGCAGTACTCGGCAAACCCTTCGCTCTCGTAGAGGCTGATGGCGGTGCTGTTGCCGGCCCGCACCTCGAGGAACCAGGCCTCGGCCTTGTTGGCCTTGCTGCGGGTGAGGTACTCCCTGAGCAGCGCTCGCCCCAGCCCCTTGCCCTGAAAGTCGGGGTGCACGCAGATGTTCATCAGCGAGCTGTCGCCCGCCACCAGATCCGAGATGTAGAAACCGGCCGGCTGGCCGTCGACCAGCAGCAGGCCGTTGAGGTAGCGCGGCCCGAAGCAGGAGAGCAGGTTGGCCTGGCTCCAGGGCTCCTTGTGGGCAGCCTGTTCGATGGGGTAGATGAGCTCGAAGTCGGTCTCGAGCAGGGGACGAAATTGCACCATGGTGGCTCCGGGTCGGGGCGGCTGAACGAAGAGAGGGTGGGGCTCGGCACTCAGCCGAGGCGCCCCTTGAGCTGCTGCCACAGCGCCCGTTTCTGGGCCGGGCTGGGCGCGAGCGGACAGATCAGGGCCTCTGGCCAGGCGGGATCGGCCGCCTCCAGCCAGAGCAGGGGCGGGGTGTGGCCGACGGGCAGGCTGCTCAGCAGGCTGACCTCGTCGCTGCCGATGCCGAGCAGCTGGCAGAGATCCGCCAGCAGGCTGGGGGCGGGCAGCCGGCTCGCCAGGATCCAGAGCTTGCCGCTTGGCGGCTCGCTCGGCACGGCCGAGGCGGGGGCCACCTCCTGCTCGCTTGCCGGGATCTCATTGGCCGAAGCGGGCGCAACCTGATGGCCCGCCAGCAGGGCTGGCCGGCGCAGTTGCCAGCTCGGGATGCCCATCCGGGCCAGCAGGTGTTGCCGCAGGCGACCGGATGCCTGGTCAGGTTGCGCGGGGGTGGGCTCCCGCGCCGTGGTCAGCTGCACTGGATCTTGCATGGACGATGACTCAGTCTTGATCTGCATTGATGAAAAAAGCTCTGCGCAGGGTACACTCGAACGCGTTTTGCTGCATCTTTTGCGGTATGTTTTAGCCAGGTGAGGCGGCCCGGCGCTCGGCAACCGGCCGGAGCGAGCCACAGGCGGCCTCCCGACAATCCAACAAGCAGGACAGGGAACCTTCGATTGCGTCGCGGGTGTGCCGGTTCCAGACAACCCCAGTATCGGAAGTGTGCCTATGCCACCTTTAGCATCACAGAATCTTCGTCTCGCCCCCATTCACGAGCGCCTGCCACGCCTGCTGTCGGCCCTCGGCGAGGGGCTCTACGAGCGCCAGGATGCCCTGCGGCTCGGTCTGCTGGCGGCCCTGTGCGGTGAGAGCGTGTTTCTGCTGGGCCCGCCCGGCATCGCCAAGAGCCTGATCGCGCGGCGTCTCAAGCTGGCCTTCTTCGATGCCCGCCACTTCGAATACCTGATGACCCGTTTCAGCACGCCGGAGGAGGTGTTCGGCCCCCTCTCCATTCAGGCGCTGAAGGAAGATGGCAAGTATCTGCGGCTCACCGCCGGCTACCTGCCGGAGGCCGAGGTGGTGTTCCTCGATGAGATCTGGAAGGCGGGCCCCGCCATCCTCAACACCCTGCTCACCGCCATCAACGAGCGGCAGTTTCGCAACGGCGACAGTCAGCACCCCATCCCCATGCGGCTGCTGGTGACCGCCTCCAACGAGCTGCCGGCCCCCGACAGCGGGCTGGAAGCGCTCTACGACCGCATGCTGGTGCGGATCTGGATGGACCGGGTGCAGGAGAAGGCCAACTTCCAGGCCATGCTGGCTAGCGACGGTCAATCCCACCAGAATCTGCCGCCCTCGGTGCAGATCCACGGCGAGGAGTACCTAGAGTGGCAGGAGCAGATCGACCGGATCCGGTTGCCGGATGACTGCTTCGAGCTCATCTATCAGCTGCGCCAGCAGCTCGACAGCCAGCTGGCCCACAGCTGCTATGTGTCGGATCGGCGCTGGAAGAAGGCCGTCAGGCTCATCAAGGCGAGCGCCTTTTTCAACGGCCGCGACGAGGTGGCCCCGCTCGATCTGCTGCTGTTCAAGGATTGCCTCTGGCATGACGAGGCCTCGCGCACCGCCCTGCTGGAGATGATGACCGAGTTCTCCCGCCTCTACGGCTATCAGCAGCTGGCCATGACTCGTCAGCTGATGGGGCTGCGGGAGCAGTTCAAGCAGCTCAAACAGAGCGTGGCCCAGCGCCTGTGCTGCAAGGCCAGAAAGCGCCAGCAGTGGTTCGGGCGCCGCGCCCGCGGCATCCAGATACCGCTGGCCAACGCCCGCCCGTTCGGCAAGCTGGCGCACTTCCACCTGCTCACCCCGGCGGCGCTGGATGGCGACGATCCGGAGCGGCTGGTGGAGACGCTGGTGTTCGACCGCACCCTGCTCTCCCACTGGCATCCCACCGGCGAGGCGCTGGTGGGCTGGCCGCTCGGCAACCCCAAGGAGGGCCACTACGAGCTGGTGCTGGACGACGAGCTGCGACTGCACGTGCTGGATCTGCAGCGCCAGCAAATTCCCCTGGTGCTGGTGGAGCGCAACCCCATCCCCGAGGTGGTGATCGCCCCCTGGCAGGCCGCCCTGACCGGGCTGCTGGCAGAAGCTGGCGTGCTGGCGCAGGAGCTCAAGCGCCAGCGCAACCTGTTCGAGCGCCATCAGCAGCACCTCTTCATCGGTCGCCACTGGCTGCAGCAGGTGGAGGACAGCTTCTTCGTGCTGAACCGGGATCTGGACCAGCTGCGCAGCGATCTCAGCCACTGGCACGACCGGCTGCCGCAGCTGGACGCCTGAGCCATGGCGAGCGCGAAAGGGACTGTGGTAAGCCTGGTCGGCGGAGGTCGCCATGCTTGAGATCGGCATGATGGATCTGGGGCTGCTCATCGGCGAGGGGGAGCTGGCGGGCGAGATGGCGCTGTTGCTGGCCTCCACTCCCAAGATCTCCGAGTTCATCAAGCGCTCCCCGCTGCAGGGCAGATTGTTGCAAAAGCGCATCCGCCGCTGGAGCGAACAGCTGGGGGAGGAGATGCGCCACAAGCCGGTGCCGGTGGCGCTGGAGCAGGAGTATCGCCTCTATCAGGCCCACAAGGGGTTGCCGCTGGCCGAGCTGATGGGGCGCCTGCCGGCCCTGCTGGACGGGCTGGAGCAGTACAGTCCCTTCGCCGGCGAGGCGCGCAGCCTGGTGCGCCAGCTGATGGCTCACCCCACCGACAGCCAGCGCCAGCTGCTGATCGAGAAGTGGCGCACCAGCCTGGTGGGCAGCCTGCTGCAGTTGCAGCAGCAGATCGCCGAGGCGGAGCGGGAGAAGCAGCGCCAGGAGATAGAAGATCAGCTGCTGGCGAGCCGTACCCTGGCCGATGCGCTCGATCCCAACCAGATCTCCGCCGGCGGGCTGTGGGATCTGGCGCAGGGCAGCTGGCACAAGCGCAGCCTGGTGCTGGTCAAGCAGTATGCCCGCATGCTGCAACGCGAGCCGCTGCTGGCGGAGATCGCCAACCTGCTGGGGCGCAGCCAGCAGGACAACCGGGCCAACGACTCGCCGGTGCCGCCGGTGCAGGTGCACGAGCTGGAGGAGGTGCAGACCGACGACGTGCCGGACGATCTGGTGGGTATTCACCCGGCCAGCGATCTGATGCGCCTCTTGCCGAGCGAGGCGGTGATGCTGGCGCTGCCGGAGCTGGAACTGGAGTTCTACCGCCGCTATCTGGAGCGGCGCCTGCTCAGCTACCAATCGCGTGGCACCCTGCCACGCCAGCGCATCATGCTGCGCACCCCGGAACTTGGTGGGCGGCAACTGCAGCAACGGGGGCCCTTCATCGTCTGCATCGACACCTCGGGCTCCATGGGGGGATACCCGGAGGAGTGTGCCAAGGCGCTGTTTCTGGCGCTGCTCAAGGTAGCGATGGACGAGAAGCGGGGCTGCTACCTGATGCTCTTCTCCACCGAGGTGGCGACCCTGGAGATCACCGCCGACACCGGGCTCGACAAGGCGGAGCGCTTCCTCTCCATGAGTTTTCACGGCGGCACCGATCTGGTGCCCTGCCTCGAGAAGGCCCTGATCAAGCTGGATGACCCCGCCTTTGCCAAGGCGGACGTGCTGGTGGTCTCCGACTTCATCGCCCAGAGCCTGCCCCACAGCCTGCTGGATCGGATGAACCGCCAGCGCCAGCAGCAGACCCGCTTTCACGCGGTGGCCATGTCCCGCCATGCCAAACCGGCGCTGCTGCGGGTGTTCGACAACAGCTGGCTGCTCGATTGCGGCCTGCGCGGGCGCCTGCTGCGGCGCTGGCAGCGCAGTTGAGACGGGCCGTCAGCAGCGAGGCTGGTGGCCGAGCCCCCGTTCGTTGACCTGTTCCTGATCCAGCAGCGGCTGGCCGCTCGGCTGGGAGACGTAAAAACCCTGCTTGCCGCTGCGCTTGACCCGATACATGGCCTGGTCGGCCCGGGCCAGCGCCGTGCTGAAATCATCCTGCGGCCGGATCGCCGCAATACCCATGCTCAATCCCACCGAGGCGTCGCCGTTGGGCAGCTCGAACGGGGTGGAGATGGCGTTGATGCACTGGCGGGCCAGGTGGCTGGTGCGGGGATCGTCGCTGGTCCAGGGCAGCAGCAGCACGAATTCGTCGCCGCCGAGCCGGCCTATCTTCACCCCCTCCTCGCAGCAGTCGCGCAGGCGGCGGGTGAGGGCGATCAGCAGCTCGTCGCCGGCGCGGTGGCCCAGGTTGTCGTTGACCTGCTTGAAGTCGTCGAGATCGATGAAGCAGATCGCCTGGTACTCCTGCGGGAACTGGCGCTGCAGTGCGGTGCGGTTGAGCAGGCCGGTGAGGGGATCCCGGTGGGCCAGCTGGGCCAGCTGCTGCTCGTACTCCTTCTCGTGGGTGATGTCGATGTGGGTACCCATCACCCGGATGGGATTGCCCTGTGCGTCCCGCTCCACCACCCGGCCCCGGTCCAGCACCCAGGTGGTCTTGCCGTCCTTGGCGATCATCCGGTGCATCACCTGATAAAACGGGCTCTTGCCGCTCAGGTGATCGAAGAAGGCCTGCAGTACCCGCTCCCTGTCTTCCGGGTGCAGGTGCTCGCGCCAGACGTCGAAGTGGGCTGACAGCTCCTTGGGCTGGTAGCCGAGCATGGCGCCCCAGCGGCGGTTGAAGATGATGAGCTTGCCGGTGGGCACATGGTTCTGCCAGATGCACAGGCCGGTGCCGTCCATGGCGGCTTCCAGCTTCTCCCGCGCATCCTCGGCGACCCGCTTGAGCCGTTCGTTCTCCTGCAGCAGCTTGTCGTAGGCCGCCTGCAGCTCCTGGTATGTCATCAACCCGCGCTTCCCTGTAGTGGATGGCGCTTATAGTCGATGCTGATTTTCCATCTGTAAAGAGGCACGAGGGGTCAGTGTGAGAGCCCGCCAGATCTGGCTGATTTTCTCTCTTTCTCCCTGGTGGCTGTGTGCTTGAACAAGGCAGGATATGATGGTCATAGTGAACACACCTGCCTAGCTGCACCACCAGAGGGGAAACCGAACCGGCATGAAACGCATCATGACCCTGATCCTGCTGACGGGATTGTGCACGCCCCTCGCCTGGGCGGCCCGGGCGCCGCTGACCGAACCCCAGCTCTCCCGCGAGCTGCAGCTGCTGGAAGAGGGCTTCCAGCCCGACCGCATATTCCGGCTGCGCATCGCCGCGCTGGTGGCGAGCAAGGATGAGTATCCCCTCGACGTGCAGGGGCGCATCGTGCGCCTGCAGTGCTGGGCCATGCCCGCCGAGTGGGACAGCGAGTATCGCGCCGTGGTGGCCTTTGCCGATCAGCAGCTGGCCATCGCCCGGGCCCGCAAGGACAGGATCACCGAGACCGGCCTGCTCACCTGTCGCGGTTTTCACCAGCAGCTGCTTGGCAACATGGACCAGGCCAAGGCCGACTATCAGCAGGCGCTGGTACTTGCCCGCCGGCTCGGCGATCGGCTGCAGGAGGCCGACATTCTCAGCTTTCGCGGCGACATGTACGCCTATCAGGGGGAGCTGGCGGAGGGGCTGATGGAGCTTATCGAGGCGCACAAGCGCTTCGAGTCGCTGGGGCAGGACGGCAAGGCGCTGGCCCAGATCGCCAACGCCTACCGGCGGATGGGGCTCTACGAGCGGGCCGAGGGCTACTTCAAGGAGCTGGAGCACGACTACGGCACCCTGGGGGATCAGGAGCGGCTGGTGGACATCCGCTCCCAGCAGGGGCTGCTCTATGCCGAGATGGGGGAGTATGAACGGGCCCTGCCGCTGATGATCCAGGCCGAGCAGCTCTACCGCTCCCAGCAGAAGGAGGGGTTGCTGGCCTGGATCCAGATCGAGATCGCCACCATCCTGCTCAACCAGAACAAGGTGGCCGAGGCGGTGAGCAAGCTGCAGCAGGCGGATGCCATCCTGCGCAGTGGCGAGAGCTCCGACAGCGTGACTTTGGGCAACTGGTGATGGGGATGGCGGAGGCGGCGCAGAGCAACCCGACCAAGGCGCTCTACTACCTGGCCCAGGCCGAGCCCATCTTCGTCAAGGAGAAGAACCAGCGCTTCCTGGCGCGGGTCTACGAGGTGCGGGCCCGGATCCTGGAGCAGCAGGGCCAGATCAACGGGGCGCTGGCCAGCCTCAAAAAGTACGTCGAGACCAAGCACTCTCTGGAGCGGGTGCTCAGGGAGCAGCGTTCGTTGCAGATGCGCTTCGAGTTCGATCTGGCCCGCAAGGAGTTGGAGAACCAGGCCCTCAAGACCAAGCAGCTGCTGCAGGAGGCCAAGCTCAAGCAACTGCAGGAGCGGCGCCACTGGCAATATGCAGTGGTCATTTTGTTGCTGCTGGTGATGGGCATGCTGGCGCTGCATCAGTTCAACCGCTCCCGCAAGATGCGCCGGCTCGCCATGACCGACGATCTGACCGGGCTGCACAACCGCCGCCAGATCCAGGCCAAGGGACAGGCCTGGTTCAAGCAGGCGCGAGAGCATGGCCGGACCTTGTCGGTGCTGCAGCTCGACATCGATCACTTCAAGCAGGTCAACGACACCTTGGGCCACCACATGGGTGACAAGGTGCTGGCCGAGGTGGCCAGCTGCGTCGCCGCCCAGCTGCGCTCCCTCGATCGGGTGGGGCGCAACGGTGGCGAGGAGTTTCTGGTGCTGCTGCCCGACACCAGCCTCGACGAGGCGGTCGAGGTGGCGGAGCGGATCCGCCATCGGGTCGCCCAGCTGCGCATCGACGGGATGCCGGAGGGGCAGCCGGTGCACGTCAGCATCGGCTGTGCCCAGTACAGCCCCCTCGACGAGAGCTTCGGCGATCTGGTGCAACGGGCCGACGAGGCCATGTACCGGGCCAAGCAGGCGGGCCGCAACCAGGTGATGCGGGCGGAGTAGGGGGCGCAGGCTCCCCTGCTCGCCTGCAAAGCCGGGCTGGGTATTTTTCACTCGCGCGGGTATAATGTCGCGCAATTTTGCTTTGGCTCAGGTGAGAAGACCCATGTAACGCAACCCTCTCCCTCTCTCCACCGGTTGGTCTGATGCCAGCTTGGTGTGGCTCGTTGCGTATCCATGCCGGACCGTGAGTCAATGCGGCACTCCGGAATTATCCCACGGTGGCTTAAGGCCGCCGCCCAATAGAAGAACGTTGAATTATGTCAGCTGAATTTCTGAGTGAAGTCTCCAAGAGACGCACTTTTGCGATCATCTCGCACCCGGATGCGGGTAAAACCACCATCACCGAAAAAGTCCTGCTGTTCGGACAGGCCATTCAGCGCGCCGGTACCGTCAAGGGCCGTGGCTCAGGCCAGCACGCCAAATCCGACTGGATGGAGATGGAGAAGCAGCGTGGTATCTCCATCACCACCTCGGTGATGCAGTTCCCCTATGCCGATTGCCTGGTCAACCTGCTCGACACCCCGGGTCACGAGGACTTCTCCGAAGATACCTACCGTACCCTGACGGCGGTCGACTGCTGTCTGATGGTCATCGATGCCGCCAAGGGTGTTGAAGACCGGACCCGCAAGCTGATGGAAGTGACCCGGCTGCGCGACACCCCCATCCTCACCTTCATGAACAAGCTGGACCGTGAAGTGCGCGATCCGATGGAGGTGATGGACGAGGTGGAGCGCGAGCTCAACATCATGTGCGCCCCCATCACCTGGCCTATCGGCTGTGGCAAATCCTTCAAGGGGGTCTACCACCTCTACAAGGACGAGACCTATCTGTATCAGAGCGGTCAGGGCCACACCATCCAGGAGAAGCGGGTGGTCAAGGGGTTGAACAACCCCGAGCTGGATGCCGCCATCGGCGAGGATCTGGCAGCCCAGCTGCGCGGCGAGCTGGAGCTGGTGCAGGGTGCCTCCCCCGAGTTCGATCACGATGCCTTCATCGCCGGCGAGATGACCCCGGTCTTCTTCGGTACTGCGCTCGGCAACTTCGGTGTCGACCACATGCTGGACGGCCTCACCGACTGGGCACCGTCGCCCATGCCGCGCAAGGCCGAGAGCCGTGAAGTGGCTGCCACCGAGGAGAAGTTCTCTGGCTTCGTGTTCAAGATCCAGGCGAACATGGACCCGAAACACCGCGACCGTATCGCCTTTATGCGCATCGTGTCAGGTACCTACTCCAAGGGCATGAAGATGCGCCACGTGCGCATCGGCAAGGACGTGAACATCTCCGACGCCGTGACCTTCATGGCCGGTGACCGGGAGCAGGCGGAAGACGCCTTCGCCGGCGACATCATAGGTCTGCACAACCACGGCACCATCCAGATCGGCGACACCTTCACCCAGGGTGAGGATCTCAAGTTCACCGGCATCCCGAACTTCGCGCCGGAACTGTTCCGCCGCATCCGCCTGCGCGACCCGCTCAAGCAGAAGCAGCTGCTCAAGGGGCTGGTGCAGCTCTCCGAAGAGGGCGCGGTGCAGGTGTTCCGTCCGCTCATCAGCAACGATCTGATCGTTGGTGCGGTCGGTGTGCTGCAGTTCGACGTGGTGGTATCGCGTCTGAAGAGCGAATACAACGTCGAGGCGCTGTACGAGGCGGTCAACGTCTCCACTGCCCGCTGGGTGGAAGGGACCGACGTCAAGAAGTTCGAGGAGTTCAAGCGCAAGAACGAGGTCAACCTGGCCCTCGATGGTGGTGACAACCTCACCTATATCGCGCCGACCATGGTCAACCTGCGCCTGGCCCAGGAGCGTCACCCTGACGTCCAGTTCCGCCAGACCCGCGAGCACTGATAAGGGCTTGCCCGCTAGGCAGACAAGATAAAAAAAGACCCCGCCCAGGCGGGGTCTTTTTTTGCATGGCGATCAAGGTGCAGATGGGGGATGAGCTGCCATCACCCGTCGACAAGGGGGGTAATGCCCCCTATAAAGGAGGCTGTTACATGATTCAGGGAGTGATGCATGTCGGTCGAACTGCCCGTCGAGGCACAATTTCAAGCTTACAACGCCCACGATCTCGAGGCCTTCCTGGCCTGCTTCTGCGAGGCGTTCAAGGGATACCGGATGCCGACGGAGAGCCCGAGCACGGTGGGCAAGGGGGCGCTCAGAGCCTTCTATGCCGAGCATCGTTTCAACAACCCGGCTCTGCGGGCAGAGCTGCTGTCGAGAACCGTCATCGGCAACAAGGTGTTTGATCACGAGTTGATCTATGGCCTCTCCCCCGAGCCGCTGGAGAGCATGGCCGTCTTCGAAGTGGAGGCGGGCCTGATCAAGACGGCCTGGTTCTACTTCCCCACCTGAAAAGCGCCCAGCGTTCCTGTCTGCCTTGGCCTGACTGCCAACACCGTCCGCTAACACCGGCTGGTGTCAGGCCTCGCCCTCCATGCCGCTGGCGAGGTTTGCCAACCAGCGTTTGACCAGCAGCAACTCCTCCTCGGCCAGCGGGGCGGCCAGCTCCTGCTCCAGCCGGGCGACCCTGGTCTTGGCCTCGGCCAGCAGCGCGGCGCCCGCCGGGCTCAGGCTGAGCTGCTGGATGCGGCCATGCTGGAGGTGAGGGGTGCGGGCCAGCAGGCCGCTGCGCTCCAGGCTGCTCACCATGGGGCTCACCGTCTGGGGGGTGAGCAGGGTGAGCCGGGCGAGCTCGGCGTTGGAGCTGCCGGGGTAGGCATCCAGCATGGTGAGCAGGGCAAACTGGGGCGCCGTGATGGGCAGGTCCGCCAGCGCCCGCTCCATGCGCAGGCGCTGGGCGGCCGCGGCCTGGCGCAGCAGATAGCCGAGGTGACCCGCTTCGCCGCGCTTGCCCTCGCCGGGGGCGGGCAGGGGGATGGGCTGCTCTGTACTCAAGGGGGGCTTGTTTATCATGTCAGGGTGCTGATATGTTGTTCGTGCCCTGATATTAAATCATGCCCAAGGAGAACACCAGAATGAGCACCCGCATCGATTACCCTGACTTTCGCCAGCTGCTGCCGGCGGCTCACGACGCCCTGATCGCCGCCGGCAAGGCGGTGGACGAGGCCGGCCTCGACAAGAGCCTGAGCGAGCTGGTGAAGCTGCGCGCCTCCCAGCTCAACGGCTGCAGCTTCTGCCTGCAGTATCACCTGAACATCGCCCGTCGCAGCGGGGTGGGGCAGGCCAAGCTGGATCAGCTGGCGGCCTGGCGCGATGCCACCGTGTTCAGCGCCCCGGAGCGGGCGGCCCTGGCCTGGACCGAGAGCCTGACCCGGCTGCCGCCGGACGGCGTGCCCGACGCCCTCTATGGCGAGCTGCGCGAGCACTTCAGCGAGGCCCAGATAGTGCAGCTGTCGGTGACGGTGGCCACCATCAACAGCTGGAACCGGCTCGGGGTGGCGCTGCGTTTCGTGCCGCCCGCCGCCCAGCTCTGAGCGGCAGGCAAACAAAAGGACGGCATCGCTGCCGCCCTTTTATCCTGAGCTGATCACTCAGGCCGGTCGCTGACCATCGTCGGCGCCAAGCGCCAGCACCATGCAGATCTCGCAGGCATCGTGGCCGGTGCAGCCAAGCGGGCCCGGCAGGTGCTCGAAGCCCAGGGATTCGTAGAGCGCGGTGGCCTCGCGCAGCACGGCGGTGGTCTCCAGGTAGCAGCGCTGATAACCGAGCGCGCGCGCCTCGTCCAGCGCCTGCAGCACCAGCCGGCGTCCCAGCCCCAGTCCGCGCAGGGAGGGCATGAAGTACATCTTCTGCAGCTCGCAGACTTGCCCCTCTTCCCCCGCCAGCGGCGCTATGCCGCCCCCGCCGAGAATGGTGCCATCCGGCCCCTCGATCACCCAGTAGCGGCTCTGCGCGCCCTGATAGGTCTCATGCAGCCGATCCAGATTGGGGTCGGCCACCCCGTAGCCCTTGTCGGCGGTGAGCCCGTATTCGGCGGAGACGGCACGGATCACGGCGGCGATATGGGGGTTGTCGGCGGCTGTGATGGGACGGATGCGGTAACCCTGCTGGCGACGGGCACGGGAGAGGGCGCTGCGATAGAGGCGCAGGCCGGTCCACAGCTGCTCACGCTCGGCGAGGGTGAGCTGGGCCAGGGTCTCTTCCATGGCGCTGTCCATCTCCTGATGCAGATCCAGCAGCTGGGCCTGGCCGGCGATGGTGAGGCGCGCCTCCTTGCTGCGACCATCGGACGGATGGGGGTGCCAGCTGATGAGCTCGCGCTCGGCCAGGCGGGCCAGCGGGCGGCTGGCGTTGGACTTGTCGATGCGCAGCCGTTCGGCCAGTTGCTGGTTGGTGGCGGGGCCGCTCTCCAGCTCGATCAGCAGATGGGCTTCGAGCGGACTGAGCGCCAGTTCGCCGCACTGCTGGGAGAGCATGCCGAGTTCACGTACCAGATCGCGCGACAGGGCGCGCAGGGGGCGGGGGTCCATATCAGGCTTCCTATTTGGTTGTCATCAACAACCAATATAGCCAACTAGTTGTTACTAGCAACTTTTTTATTGGGTCAGCGAAGGATCACGAAACCGGCGGGTATGACAAGCAGGCACAAAAAAGGGCCCGGGAGGGGGCCCAAACATTGGAAACCCGCGCGAGGGCGCGGATCCCATCCTTGGTCAGGCAAGGTGCTGGCGAGCGTTAGACCAGCTCGGCCAGCATGGTGTCGGCATAGGGAACCAGGGCGTCGCCCTGCTGCACTTTGGCGAGGTAGTCCGGGTTGGCGATAAGCGGGCGACCGATGGCGACGAGGTCGAAGCGGTCGGCCTTGATGGCCTCGGCTGCGGTCTCGGCGCTGTAGTTGCCCACCCCCACCAGATGGCCGTCGTAGCGGGCGCGCAGGTAGTCGGAAGCGCGGCCGTCCAGGTAGTCGAAGGTGAGGCTGTCATCGAAGATGCCCAGATGCACATAGGCCAGGTTGCGCTGGTTCAGCTCGGCCAGCAGGTGGTCGAACACGGCGCGATCCCGCGCATCCCCTTCGAGGTGCACATAGGCGCCGGGGGAGAGGCGCAGGCCCACCCGATCCGCGCCGATGCGGGCATTGATGGCATCCACCACCTCCAGCGCGAAGCGGCTCATGTTCTCGGGGCTGCCACCGTAGTTGTCGGTGCGCAGGTTGCTGGCGTGGTGCAGGAACTGATCGATGAGGTAGCCGTTGGCACCGTGGATCTCCACCCCGTCAAAGCCCGCTTCGATGGCGTTGGCGGCGGCCTGGGCGTAATCCTCGACCAGCTGGGAGATTTCGCTCTCGGTCAGGGCGCGCGGTACCTGATAGACCAGCTCGCGCATGCGCGGCACAGTGCCCTCATGGGCGACGGCAGAGGGGGCCAGCACTTCGGCGTGGTGGAAGAAGGGGTGGGAGAGACGACCCACGTGCCACAGCTGGGCGAAGATCTTGCCGCCGTTGGCATGCACGGCGCCGGTCACTTTCTTCCAGCCGGCGATCTGCTCGGCGCTGTAGATCCCCGGGGTATTGGGGTAACCCTGCCCGTCCGGCCGGATGATGGTGGCTTCGGAGATGATGAGGCCGATGTCGGCGCGGCGCGCGTAATAGGCGGCCATCTGCTCGGTCGGCACCAGGCCCGGGCCTGCCATACAGCGGGTGAGGGGAGCCATCATGAAACGGTTGGCGAGGGTGAGGGTGTCGTTGAGGCGATAGGGCTGAAACAGGGTATTCATGATCGTCTGTCCTGAGGGAGTGATTCTTGAACGTGCATTCAAGACGTTTTTTGTTTTGTGTGCAAGTCTTTTTTGAACGAGCATTCAACATGGGTTGGTGTTGCCGGCCCGCTGGGGTAAACTTGCCGCCCTCTTATTTCCCCTCGCCGGCCCCTGGTCGGTGAATCCGCTTTTTCAACGGAGAAACCATGCGCAGCGCCGAGTTCAACCGGGACGACGTCTTGCGAAATGCCATGGAGGCATTTCGGGCCAAGGGTTACGCCAAGACCACCATGCAGGAGCTGGTGGCGGCGACCGGGTTGCATCCGGGCAGCCTCTACGCGGCGTTTGGCAACAAACGCGGCCTGCTGCTGGCGGCGGTCGATCACTATGTGCAGGAGAAGAGCGCCCTGCGGCACAGCTTCTTCGCCGCCGCGAGCCCGCTGGCGGGGGTGCAGGCCTACCTCGAGCAGGTGGTGAACGACGCCCTCTGCGGCACCTGTCTGGTGACCCGCACCCTGATGGAGCTGGCAGAGCAGGACGAAGAGCTGCACCTGAAGCTCAAGGCCATCTATGGCGAGCTGGATGCCGATCTGGCGGCGGTGCTGAGCCTGGCCCTCGAGCGCGGCGAGCTGGCGGCCGGGCGCGACATCCCGACCCTGACCGCCTTCCTGCTCATCAACATTCAGGGCCTGGTCACCTTCGCCCAGTGCCGCCCCGATCCCGCCCTGCTGGGCGGCGTGGTCACCCAGTTGATGACGGCCCTGCGGGCGTAATGCGCCGCCCATAAACAACCATGGCTCCCGCGGGAGCCATGGTTGTTTATGGGGATGTCATACACCGCCGGGTTGTTTGCTCCCTTCTCCCCTTGCGGGAGAAGGGTTGGGGATGAGGGGGAGGTCACACGCCGCCGGGTTACTCCGGATTCACCAGCTCCTTCATCAAATCCTTCAGCCACACCAGCGCGGGTTGCTGCGCGTGAACGGGATGCCAGACGCAGTTGAGGTGATAATCCGGCACATCTTCGGGCAGCGGCAGGCTTTTCAGCGGCCAGTGGCTGGCGAGCAGCTCGGCCACCATGCTGGGCAGCACCAGCAGGTGATCGCTCTGGCTGACGATGGCAGCGGCGGACATATAGCTCTGGCTGTTGACCGAGATGGTGCGACTGAAGCCCAGTGTCTTCAGATAGCGGTCGAGGCTCGCCTCCGAGGTGCCAAGTGGCGAGTGGAACACGTGGGGCATCTCGATCAGCTGCGCCAAGCTGATGCGCTCGGCCAGGATCGCCGGCTCATCCCCACTCTCTGCGAGCGCCGGGGCGGCCATCGGCAGATCGGCGCGCACCAGCCCGGCCAGCGGCTCGGTGAGCCAGGTCTCCTTGCCGAGATACCCAGGCACCTGCATGTATTCGTCAAAGCCGAGCACCAGATCGATTTCGCCGCTCGCCAGCTCGGCTTCGGGCAGGGTGTCGCGCAAGATGCGGATCTCGATGGTGACTGCGGGCGCCAGCCGTTTGAGGCGCTGGATGAGCGGCGGGATCAGTACGCACTCCACGTAATCCGTGGTGCAGAGCACGAAGCGGCGCTTCGACTGGCTCGGCTCGAACACCTCCTCGTCGCTGAGTTGCTGCTCTAGCAGCCGCAGCGCCTGCTGTACACCAAGATGCAGTCGCTGCGCGCGCGGGGTTGGCAGCATTCCTTGCGGGGTGCGCACCAGCAGGGGATCGCCAAAGAAGGTGCGCAGACGATTGAGCGCATGGCTCATGGCGGGCTGGCTGATAAAGAGGGTTTCGGCGGCGCGGGTGACGCTGCCCTGCGCCATCAGGGCGTCAAAGGCGAGCAGCAGGTTGAGGTCGAGCTGGTGCAGTTTCATCAAGATTATTTGCCAGGCTTATGGGACAATCCATCCTATTCATTTGATGGATGTGAGCGCAACTTCTTACACTGCGACCACTGTTATTTTTCCAGGATCCCCGCGCCGCGTTTTCACGCCTGCGGGGTCTCAATCCATGCAAGGAGCCTTGCGATGAGCATCAAGACCATGAACACCACGCCGGCCGCTGACGGCTTCACCATGCCAGCCGAGTGGGCACACCAGCAGGCCGTCTGGATGATCTGGCCGTTTCGCCCGGACAACTGGCGTGAGGCCGGTCGCTTCGCGCAAGCCACCTTTGCCAAGGTGGCGGATGCCATTGGGCAAGCGACCCCGGTCTTTATGGGGGTACCGGCCCAGTTTATGGAGCAGGCTCGCGCAATCATGCCTGCCCATGTCACCCTGGTCGAGATGAACAGCGATGACTGCTGGGCCCGCGACAGCGGCCCCACCATCGTCACCAACGCGGCCGGCGAGTGCCGTGGGGTGGATTGGGGCTTCAACGCCTGGGGTGGCCACAAGGGCGGTCTCTACTACCCGTGGGATCAAGACGAGCAAGTGGCGGCCCAGATGCTGGCACAGCACGGCATGGCCCGTTACGACGCGCCGCTCATTCTGGAAGGGGGCTCCATCCATGTCGACGGCGAAGGCACCTGCCTGACCACCGCCGAGTGCCTGCTCAACGAAAACCGCAACCCGCACCTGAGCAAAGAGCAGATCGAAGCGCACCTGCGCGACTATCTGGGTGTGCAGAGCTTTATCTGGCTGGACGAAGGCGTCTACATGGACGAGACCGACGGCCACATCGACAACATGTGCTGCTTCGTGCGTCCGGGTGAAGTGGCCCTGCACTGGACTGACGACCAGAACGATCCCCAGTACGCCCGCTCCGTGGCCGCCCTCAAGGTGCTGGAAGCGGCGGTCGATGCCAAGGGTCGCAAGCTGAAAGTGTGGAAGCTGCCCCAGCCAGGCCCGCTCTACTGCACTCAGGAAGAGTCTGCCGGTGTCGAGAGCGGTACCGGTGTGCCGCGCGAGGCAGAAGGGCGTCTGGCCGGCTCCTATGTGAACTTCCTCATCACCAACGATCGCATCGTCTACCCGCTGCTGGATGCCGCCACCGACGGCGAAGCCCAGCGCATTCTGGAAGAGATCTTCCCGGAGCATAAGGTCGTCGGCGTGCCGGCCCGCGAGATCCTGCTGGGCGGTGGCAATATCCACTGCATTACCCAGCAGATCCCTTCAGGTCAGTAAGCTGGTCGAAGAGTGTAGACATTCAAAACCCCACGCCGTGGGGTTTTATCTCTTGATGACGTGATGGTCGCAGGCGCTGATGCGGCGATCATCATGACAAACCGTCACCCTTTACAGGAGATCCCCATGATCGAAGTGACCGAGGTTTCCATTGCCGAGCTGCGCGGTGCGCTCGAAGCAGGCCACACCACAGCGGTCGAACTGGTCAAGGCCTATCTGGCCCGTATCGAGGCTTACAACGGCCCCGAGACTGCCACCAAGCTCAACGCCCTCGTGGTGCCCAATCCCGATGCGCTGAAAGAGGCGCAAGCGTCTGATGCGCGCCGTGCCCGTGGCGAAACTCTGGGGCCGCTCGACGGCATCCCCTACACCGCCAAAGACAGCTATCTGGTCAAGGGGCTGACCGCCGCCTCCGGCAGCCCGGCCTTCAAGGATCTGGTGGCCCAGCGCGATGCCTTCACCGTTGAGCGCCTGCGCGCCGCCGGTGCCATCTGCCTTGGCAAAACCAATATGCCGCCGATGGCCAATGGCGGCATGCAGCGCGGCGTCTATGGCCGTGCCGAGAGCCCCTACAACGCCGACTACCTGACCGCGCCGTTTGCCTCCGGCTCTTCCAACGGGGCTGGTACCGCCACCGCCGCCAGCTTCTCCGCCTTTGGTCTGGCGGAAGAGACCTGGTCGAGCGGCCGTGGCCCGGCCTCCAACAACGGCCTGTGCGCCTACACCCCGTCCCGTGGCGTCATCTCGGTGCGCGGCAACTGGCCGCTGACTCCGACCATGGATGTGGTGGTGCCCTATGCCCGCACCATGGCCGATCTGTTGGAAGTGCTCGATGTAGTGGTCGCCGACGATGCCGACACCCGTGGCGATCTCTGGCGCATGCAGCCCTGGGTTCAGCTGCCCAAGGCCTCTGAAGTGCGTCCGGCTTCCTATCTGGAGCTGGCCGCCAAGCCCGATGCCCTCAAGGGCAAGCGCCTCGGCGTGCCGCGCATGTTTATCAACAAGGATGAACTGGCCGGCACCAGCGAAAACCCCGGTATCGGCGGCCCGACTGGTCAGCGCATCCATACCCGCGACTCCGTGATTGCCCTGTGGGAGCAGGCCCGTCAGGCACTGGAAGCCGCGGGCGCCGAAGTTATCGAGGTGGACTTCCCGCTGGTTTCCAACTGCGAAGGGGACAGACCCGGCGCGCCGACCGTGTTCAATCGCGGCATCGTGAGTCCTGAGTTTCTCAACGACGAGCTGTGGGAGCTCTCCGGCTGGGCGTTCGACGACTTCCTGCGCGCCAACGGCGATCCCAAACTCAACAAGCTGGCCGATGTGGATGGCCCCCAGATCTTCCCCCACGATCCGGGCACCTTGCCGAACCGCGAGGGTGATCTGGCGGCGGGCATGGACGAGTACGTCAACATGGCCAAGCGCGGTCTCAAGCGCTTTGACGAGATTGCCTCGGTGCCGGACGGTCTGTGTGGGCTGGAGCAGACCCGCAAGCTGGATCTGGAGGACTGGATGGACGGGCTCAAGCTCGACGCCGTGCTGTTCCCCACCGTCGCTGACGTCGCCCCGGCCGATGCGGATGTAAATCCGGCCTCCGCCGATATCGCCTGGAGCAATGGCATCTGGGTTGCCAACGGCAACCTCGCTATCCGCCACCTCGGCGTGCCGACCGTCACCGTTCCTATGGGCATCATGGCCGATATCGGTATGCCGGTGGGCCTGACCTTCGCCGGCCGCGCCTATGACGACAATAACCTGCTGCGCTTTGCCTCGGCCTTCGAGTCCACCGGCAGCAAGCGTATGGTGCCACCACGGACACCGCCGTTGGGGTGATTGGTGGCTGGGGCTACATATCTCGTGTTAGCCCGGTGATAACGAAAACAAAACCACCCGCCATTTGGGTGGTTTTTTTATTTTCAGTGTAGAGAGATCAGAATGGAAAGGAGCAGGTACGGCGCTAAGTTTGTGGAAACTAGGGAAGACTGCGTGTTCTCGATCAGTAACATTATTTCAGTGCCTATAGGGGCCCTAGATTTATGAACGAAGTTTGTAGCCTCATCTAACCTCAAAAGTTAGAGCTGCTATCAACGATCATGCCACTGAGAAAGGCTTTTTAGGGGGAGATAGCAGCACACTCAACTTACATTTACGATACATACTGAAGGGGTATTATCTCAATAGTATATATTAAAAATCTCTACTATTATGCCACAATTATATATCTTTATAAGCTAGTGGGTTCAATAATTTCTTCATATATCAACTGACCATGATCAATTTTATTGAAATCAATATCAATGGAAGATTCATTTCCAGAGAAATCTTTGAACTTAAACCTTACGACACTTACTTTATCTGTCGTCGCTTTATCCACGACAAAAGGCATAAAGACGTGTTGAGCTGTATCTTTCTGAAATACACATACATTGGGAAAAAGTAACTCTCTCGGGGGCGATATCTTATGAGGAACACCATTGATATCAGAGGTTATATTCCGTGGAACAAAAATCCTTCCTGGAAAACAGCTACCATTTATATATTTTACAGATATCTCAACATCTTTGGGGTGAAAATTTCTGCCCAATGATGATACGCTCAATTTATATAAATATAGAATTCCAGCAGAAATTACCTCTCCGGTTTTATTGTCTGTCATTGTCATATTATCAATACTTATGCAAGAGATAACTTTCCCAACTAATTTAGCCTTTCTGAATTTTTCATAAAAATACGGAGAAAGCCATGCAGATGCACCGACAAAACTTGCTACCATAGTTAGCGTTTCTTTATCCATGTTGATTTATAAATCCATTCTGGTTGGTGTTATGTTTACTTGGTGAATTATTACTTGTTAACGCGTTTCTGTATTGTCTATTAAATTATGAATTAGAGATTTTTAATGTATTTTTTGCGATATGATATATCAATAAATCCTCATCAGTCCATAGACGTCTTCAACGTGTTGGGGGGGGCTAGCTAAGCGAATTTTGACGATGAAGAAATGAAGCTACTATGCAGCCCTTGTTGTAAGGAACGATCCGTTTTGTGCCATGGTAAACTGACGATTGCGCTGTGCTAATCATCTCTAAATCATTGGGTTTATTACATGCATTTGGCATTTTTCTCCCCCTCTCCCCCTCACCCCATCCCTTCTCCCGCAGGAGGAGAAGGGGGCAGATATGCCCTGCTGTGATTGTGTGTTGGCTATGTGGTGCTGGTGAGTATAAGTGGTTTGGTTATGGCACTTTCCATCTCCTCTCCCTCGAGAGAGGGCCAGGGTGAGGAGGCTGTTTTACTCATGAGTTGCCGTTTGTTCCCGCCATCTCACAGACGACTTTCCGTCATTCCATTTTCGACTTTTCCGCAATGTTCCCCGCGCTGCCAACTGTAATCTGTGTCGCGATTAGCCCCTCACTTCACCCAGACTTCACACAACCTCATTTTCCCCTCACAAATCCCCCGTATTTTCTGCCCACTGATAAATGGGCCCGGCTTGTCACAGGGGTGACGAGGGGCCGGTTGGAGCGAGGGAGCAAGATGATGAAGGGTTGGATAAAGTGCGGGCTGGCCGGGGCCGTGGTGCTGATGGCGAGTTTCTGGGGGGGCAGCGTGCGGGCGGCGGGGATGTCGCTGACGCAGGTGAGCGGCCCTGTCTACGTGGTAGAGGACAACTACTACGTGCAGGAAAACTCCATGGTCTATTTCGGGGCCAAGGGAGTGACTGTGGTGGGGGCGACCTGGACGCCGGATACCGCCCGCGAGCTGCACAAGCTGATCAAACGGGTCAGCCGCAAGCCGGTGCTGGAGGTGATCAACACCAACTACCACACCGACCGGGCAGGCGGTAACGCCTACTGGAAGTCCATCGGTGCCAAGGTGATATCGACCCGCCAGACCCGGGATCTGATGAAGAGCGACTGGGCCGAGATTGTCGCCTTTACCCGCAAGGGGCTGCCGGAGTACCCGGACTTGCCGCTGGTGCTGCCCAACGTGGTGCACGAGGGCGACTTCACGCTGCAAGAGGGCAAGCTGCGCGCCTTCTACCTGGGCCCGGCTCACACGCCGGACGGCATCTTTGTCTACTTCCCCGACCAGCAGGTGCTCTATGGCAACTGCATCCTCAAGGAGAAGCTGGGCAACCTGAGCTTTGCCGATGTGAAGGCCTATCCGCAGACACTTGAGCGGCTGAAAGCGATGAAGCTGCCGATCAAGACGGTGGTGGGCGGTCACGACTCACCGCTGCACGGGCCCGAGCTTATCGATCACTACGAGGCGCTGATCAAGGCCGCGTCCCAGTCATAAGCTGGCGCGGCGGCAGCCTAATGACGCGCTGGACGCACTAAAGAAGGCACCCGGCCGGGCGTTTCTGGCAGGGGGACGCCCTTGCCTCCAGTTTCGGGCTGTTCAAGGGCGGCCCCCTTTCATAAGATGGGCCTCTCTTCACGCAGTTAGCGGGCCTTTCGTGATGCACGCAATTCAAGACGAACAACCCGATTCACTTGGCCGCCTCAAGCAGGCTTTCATCACCGGCATGTGGGCGTCCCTTGCCAGCATCATCATCGGCTTCGCCTTCAAGGTGTGGCTGGCGCAGTGGGTGGCCAAGGGGGATCTGGCGCTGTTCAACAGCGTGGTGGATTTGATCTCGCTGTCCCTCATCCTGATGACCGGCTTTCGCTCCTCCATGGTGGTGAGCTACTCCCAGACCAAAAACGATCGGGACATCATCAATATCTTCCGCTACTTCCTCATCGGCATGGTGCTGCTCACCTGGGGGCTGGTGATCCCCTACATCAAGCACGGGCTCCATATCCGGGCTGAATATCTGCAACTGGTGGGGGTCATCTTCGGGCTGGGGCTCAAGGTCTACTTCACCAATCTGGTGGCCATGTACCGGATGTACGGGATCTCCAACCGGGTCACCTGGCTGGAGCCGCTGGCCAACGGTCTGCTGTTTATGGCCTGCTACTTTGGGCTGGGGATGGATGCCCTTGCTTCGCTCTTCTACGGGCTGACGTTCTCTTCGCTCGGTATCGCCGGCTACATGTATCTGCACAGGCGCCGGGCCATCGCCACCCGGCCGCTGGCCAAGGTCGAGCTTGGCCCCGAGATGCGCAGCTATGTGAAGAAGAGCTTTACCGCGTCCCTCGAGGCGGGGGCCAGCATCCTGATGATCTACATCACGGTACTGCTCACCATCCGTCACTTCAGCCTCGACGAGCTGGGGGATTTTCAGGTGGTGGTGCGCCCCATTTTCACCTACATGACCACCCTGTTCGTCTTCCCCATCTACCGCTTCGTGCTGCCTGAGCTGGCGGTCAATCTGCGCAGCGGCGATCACCGCCAGATCCGCCTGATCCGGCGCTGGATCTTCCGCCTCAGCGCCATCGTCAGCCTGGTGTTCTTCCTGGTGATGCTGCTGGCGGGCAAGCCGCTGGTGTCGCTGCTGTTCCCGGCCGACTATCTGGGGGCCGTACCGGTGCTGTTGCACTTCTCCCTCTTCTTCATCTTCATGATGCTCAACGGCTACCAGCTCGCCTACATCAAGGCCCACGGTCACTTTACCCAGAGCCTGCTGATCCGGGCGGTGGGCATAGTGGCGCTGGTGGCGGCCTACTACCTGGTGGCCCGCTTCACCACCAACGTGGTGGCCATTATCGTGGCGCTCGGCCTCGGCTATCTGGTGATGTTCGTGCTCTCCACTTTGGCCGAGCAGCGCATCCTGCGGGCCCTGCCGCCCGTGCTGGCCACCGATTCATAGCAGCCTGCGGTTAGCCGAAAAACAAAAAAACGCCCGACTGGGCGTTTTTTATTGGCGGTGCCGGAGCGGCTTAGCGCCGAGCCTTACTCCCCTTGTTGCCAGCGAGCGCCTGCTTTCTGGCGCGCTGCTTCTGGGCTGCCTTGCTGCTGCGACGTGGCTCGGGCTCGAAGCGGGTCAGATCCGGCTCAAAGCCCGGGAACCACTGTTGGGGCAAACGGGTGTCGAGCACCGCCTCCACCTTTTCCAGCAGCGGCGCATCTTCCGGGCTGAACAAGGTGATGGCGAGCCCCTTGTTGCCGGCGCGACCGGTGCGACCGATACGGTGCACGTAATCCTCCGCCACAAACGGGAATTCCATATTGATCACGTAGTTGAGATCGCTGATATCGAGGCCGCGGGCCGCCACGTCGGTGGCCACCAATGCCTGCAGGGTGCCGGCGCGAAACTCCAGCAGCACCTTCTCCCGCGCCCCTTGTGACAGGTCACCGTGGAAGGCCAGCGCATTGATGCCCGCCTTGCCGAGCTGCTGGGCCAGCTTGTCGGCCCCCTGGCGGGTGCGGCTGAAGATCAGGGCCGGGGCCCAGCCCTTCACGTTGAGCATGTGTTCGACCAGCGCCAGCTTGCGATCGCCATCCACCGTATAGACCCGCTGCTCCACCTCGGCCGCCGTGGTGTTGCGCGGTGCCACTTCAATCAGTTCAGGGTCATGCAACAACACCTTGCTCAAGGCAAACAAGTTGTCGTCGCAGGTGGCCGAAAACAGCAGGGTCTGGCGATCCGCCGGGATCTGTTTCAGCAGTTCCTTGATCTCGTCCATAAAGCCCATGTCGAGCATCCGATCCGCCTCGTCAAACACCAGATGGTGCAGCGCCGCCAGACTCAGCGCTCCCTGCCGCAGATGGTCGAGCAGCCGGCCCGGGGTGGCGATCAGGATATCCACCCCGGCTTTCAGCGCCTCCACCTGTGCGGCGATACTCACCCCGCCGTAGACCAGCGTGCTGGTGAGGTCGGTGCCCTTGGCGTAGCGCGTGACGCTCTCATGCACCTGTATCGCCAGCTCGCGGGTCGGCACCAGCACCAGGGCGCGGATGGGGCGGGGGGCATCGTTCGTCGGATTTTGCAGCAACTGCTCCAGCAGTGGCAGCACGAAGGCGGCGGTCTTGCCGGTGCCGGTCTGGGCGCCCGCCATCAGATCGCGCCCCGCCAGAATGACCGGGATGGCGCTGGCCTGCACCGGGGTCGGCGCGGCGTAGCCCAGCTCGGTCAGGGTCTGCTGCAAGCGGGGAGATAGCGCCAGATCGGCGAAGGAGGCAATGGACATAAGGGTACCCGTCGGGATGGGCGCGGCCACGCCGCGCTGGAAACAGTCTTGATGGCCGGCATGGTAACAGATGCGGGGCCGCGGGCAGAAGGCGCCGCCGGCTCAGCGGCAGTGAAACACCTCCTCCAGCGCGTCTACCACGGCGCGCACCCGGCTGGCTTTTTGCAAGTCGGGGTGGAGCACCAGCCAGATGTCGACCGGATCGCACAGGCTGGGCAGCACGCGCACCAGATCCGGCTCCTTGTCGGCCAGAAAGGTGGAGAGCAGGGCGATGCCGAGCCCCTGGCGAGCCGCCGCCAGCAACAGCAGCTGGGCGTTGCACTGCAGCACCACGTTGGGCTCGTGCAGCGGTTCCCCGCACAGGCTGTGCCAGTGGCGGGAGACCAGCTCCCTGGCAAACAGCAGCAGGGCGTGCTGGCTGAGGCCATGGCCGCTCTTGGGTGTGCCGTGGCGGGCCAGATAGTCGCGGGAGGCGTAGAGCCCCATCTCTATGGTGGTGAGGCGCTTGATCACCAGCTCGTCGTTGTCCGGGCACAGCCCGCGGATGGCGAGATCGGCCTCCCGGTAGGCGATGTCGCTGACGCTGACCGCGGTCTGCAGGCTGAGCCGGATGCCGGGATGGCGCTCGCGCAGCAGGGTGAGGGCGGGCAACACGAAGGCCTGGGCCAGGGTGTCGGTGGTGGCGATGCGCACCTCGCCGCACAGGCTCTGATCGTCGGCGCTAGCCTTGCGTTCGATGGCCTTGATGGCCTGCTCCATGGCGCTGGCATCCGCCAGCATGGCCTCGCCGAGGGGGCTGAGATCATAGAGCTTGGGGGTGCGGATAAAGAGTTTGGAGCCGAGGTTCTGCTCCAGCGCCGTGATGCGGCGCCCCACGGTGGCCTGATCGACCCCCAGTACGCCGGCGGCGCCGCGCAGGGTGCCCTGCCGTGCCAGTGCCAGAAAAAACCGCGCGTCGTCCCAGTTGATCATCGAGCCTCCCACTCAAAGTGCCCTGGCGGGGCGTGCCCATTAGAAGCCAGTACCGGCGGGATCACAAGGCGAGAGTGCCCTTCTCGACATGCAGATAGATGTCACTGACATGCATTATTGAAGCAGACTGATGCATTTGTGTGGCTGTCGAGGGGCCTCGATGGGCGCTATCATGGCGCCTCTCGTCAGCGGCCTTGCCCGCCCTCATCGGAGCCTTGCATGTCATCATCTCTTTGCGCCGCCGCCCCCTCTGCGGCGGCCACCTCCCATCGCGCCATCCTGCTGTTTCTGCCGCTGGCGCTGATGTCGGCGCTGCTCAACAGCAGTGTGCCCACCCCCCTCTATCCCCACTATCAGCAGGCGCTGGCCCTGAGCGATGTCAGCCTCACCCTCATCTATGGCGGCTATGCGGGCGGGGTGCTGATCTCCCTGTTCGGGGTGGGCAATCTGGCGGGCAGGGTGAGCGATCTGCGCGCCATGATCCTGCCGGCCCTGCTGGCGGTACTGGGAGGCGCCTTGCTGTTCTCCCTGGCGGACTCCTTCTGGTCGCTGTTGCTGGCGCGGGTGCTGGCCGGGATCGGCACCGGCGCCCTGACCGGCGCCGCCAACGTGGCTCTGCTGCGCTTTGGCCCGCGCGATGGCGGCAAGCGGGCCGCTCTCAGTGCGACCCTCTCCTTCACCGCCGGGCTGGCGCTCGGCCCGGTGTTCAGCGGGTTGGCGCTGCAGCTGGAGTGCTATCCGACCCAACTGCCCTTCCTGCTCATCATGGGGCTGGCGGCCTGCGCCATGGCGGGGGTGGCGTTGAGCTGGCCCGCCCGCGCGCAAGGGGCGCCGGCTGCGGCAACGCAGCAGGGCAGGGGATCGCTGGGGGAGGGGCTCAAGGCCACCGGGGCGGCTTTCTTTATTTGTGCACTGGCGCTGTTTACCGCCTGGGCGGTGGCGGCCAGCCTGCTGGCCATCGGCCCCAAGGTGGCGAGCCAGCTGCTGGGGCTGCGGGATCTCGGCCTGTTCGGCTATCTCATCGCAGCCTACATGGTGCTCTCCGGCCTGTGTCAGCTCTGGGCACGCCGGCTCGATGCCCGTCACACTCTGCAAAGCGGCGCCCTGGCGCTGGCGATCTGCATGTTGCTGTTTGCTGGCGCCGTGCATGCCCAGTCGTGGTGGCTGGCGGTGCTCGGCTTGCTGGTGGCCGGTTACGCCCAGGGCGCGGTGTTTGTCGGCAGTGCGACCCTGGTCAACCGCATCGCGCCGGCTGCCAGCCACGCCCGGCTGGTGTCGCTCTTCTACGTGATCGCCTATGTGGCGAACTGGGTGCCGGTGCTGCTGGGCTGGGTCAGCGACGGGGGCGGCGTGCAGGCGGCGGTGGATCTGCTCACCGTCGGCAGCGTGCTGATCAGCCTGGGGCTGGCCTGGGCGGCCTGGCGCACCCGCTTCGAGCCGGCGGCCGGCTAGTGTGACTCAGTCGGCCAGCACTACCCGCTCGGCCGACAGATGGTGCATCCATTCGCGCAGGATCAAGAGGGCGGCGGCAAAGCGCCGGGTCTTGGGCAGGTTGGCTGCGGCCAGCGGGTCACCTTCCACCATGGCGGCAAACTGGCCGAACAGCTGCTCCAGGCTCTCCCGGCTCAGCTCACGGCTGCCGAGCACCTCGGCCAGCGGCAGCGGCGCCTGCAGGGTCACCACCTCATGGGGCGGTACCTCGGCGGCCAGCGGCATCAGCACGTCCTCCACCACCATGATGGCCTGCTCCAGCTCCAGCGCGCTCGGCGGATCCCGGCGAAACGGGCCCGGTGTCATGGCTTCAAGGCCAAAGCCCAAGTCGCGGGTGAAGCGGGTGCCGTCGGCCCGGGTCAGCTGCAGCTGGCTGCTGTGCTCCCCCAGGCTGAGCAGGATGGTGGTCTGGTTGCGGGTCATGGGGTCTCCTTAGTGGCGGTCGCGACTCAGCCCTATCCATACACCCGCCGCGACCTGCTGGCGAGGGCTTTCGGCGCCCCCATCCGGGGAATACGGCTTGCAATATATGGAAGTAATGGCATTCTGGATGTCTAGATGGTTGTCTTGTTATTACCTTCAGGAGTTCAGATATGGATATTCGTACCGCCCCCCGTGCGCTTGCGCTCGCCCTGTTGCTGGCCAGCGGCCTTGCCACCGCCAACGAGGCGCTGGTGATCCAGACCGACTTCGGTCTCAAGGATGGCGCCGTCTCGGCCATGAAGGGGGTCGCCTTCGGAGTGGATCGCACCCTGCCGCTCTATGACTTGACCCACGAGATCCCGGCCTACAACATCTGGGAAGCCTCCTACCGTCTCTATCAGACCCTGCAGTACTGGCCCAAGGGGACAGTGTTTGTCAGCGTGGTGGATCCGGGGGTCGGCACAGATCGCAAGTCGGTGGTACTCAAGACCAAGAGCGGCCACTACATCGTCAGCCCGGATAACGGCACCCTGACTCTGGTAGCCGAACACTTCGGCATCGACACGGTGCGTCAGATCGACGAGAAGACCAACCGGCTCAAGGGCTCCGAGAAGTCCTACACCTTCCACGGCCGCGACGTTTACGCCTACACCGGCGCCCGGCTCGCCTCCGGTGCCATCAGCTATGAACAGGTAGGGCCCAAGCTGTCGGGCGAGGTGGTGAAGATCCCCTATCAGCCGGCAGTGGCCGAGCAGGACGGTACCCTCAAGGGCACCATTCCGATCCTGGACGTGCAGTACGGCAACGTCTGGACCAACATCGACGACAGCCTGCTGACCAAGGCGGGGATCAACAAGGGTGACAACGCCTGCATCAAGATCAGCGAAGGGGATGCACTGAAGTACGAGGGCAAGGCCCCCTATGTCAGCAGCTTTGGCGATGTGCCACAAGGCCAGCCGCTGGTCTACCTCAACAGCCTGTTACAGGTGTCGGTGGCGCTGAACATGGACAGCTTCGCCACCCAACATCAGGTGCAATCCGGCGCCAACTGGCATATCAGCCTGAAGAAGTGCTCCTAAGCAGGGGCTTTCATCAACGACAAGGGCGCTGCGGCGCCCTTTTCATTGCCGGTCCAGCTGTGGGTTTCACTGTCCCTTGAGCGGGGCGGTGGTGGGTGGGAGCCTAATGGGCTGGGGTGGCAGCTCGCGCACGCTGACCACCACTTCATAGCGTTTGTCGGCTTCGGCCGGCGGAATGTTCTTGAACAGCGCCTGGGCGGTGGCCTGGGGATCCTGGCCCAGCTTGCTGGCGTGATAGAGGGGGGTGGGCAACGTCGGCGGGCGCGCGTCGGGGCGACCGGCTGGCGGGGCTGGCGGCTCACAGGCCTGGGCCGACAGGCTGGCAAGCAGCAGGGTGAGTGCGAGGGGGTAACGTGACATGGGGATGACTCCATCCAGGGAAGATGGCCCATCAAACGCCAGGCGGGCTGCTAGCTCAACGGCTTTTACGCTCCCTTTTCACCCTCTTTACAGTCGTGACAACGGGCGCCTGGGCGCCCGTTGTGGATCCTGGCAGCCGCAGGACTCAGAACTCGTTGGAGAGCGCCTTGTACCCCTTGACCAGATCGATGTTGGTGTGGGCCACGTCCTCGGAGAACTCGGCGGCATCCACCGACACCCGCGGGATATGGTCCAGATCGCTCTGCTGGTTGATGCGGGTGGTGGAGGGAACGTAGAACTCCGGCGGCAGATCGCAGCCGTCCACCACCGAGTTGTGGCGCACCACGGCGCCATCACCGATGTGGCAGTTGAACAGCACGCTGTTGAAGCCGATGAACACCCGGTTGCCCACTTCGCACGGCCCGTGGACTATGCTGCGGTGGGCGATGGAGGTGTACTCACCGATGGTGACGGCGGCGCCGGACTTGGAGTGGATGACGACCCCGTCCTGAATGTTGGAGTTGGCGCCGATGACGATGGGCTCCATGTCGCCGCTGGCATCCACCTCGTCGGCGCGGATCACCGCATAGGGGCCGACAAACACGTTCTCCTTGATGATCACCTTGCCACAGATGATGGCTGTCTTGTCGATATAGGCTGACTCGTCGATGACCGGCAGATGGCCGGAGGGATTCTTGCGGATCATGTTACATCCTGTTGAAGAGGAAAGCTGACGGGAAGCAGGCCGGACGCGCGGGCCCGCCGGAGAGTCAGCTTACGCCTCGGTGCCGGGAGGGGAAACCCTTTACTGGTCTGACCCCAACATGGGCCGGTGCCCCGGCAGGGTGTTCCCTCTGGGCAAAATATGGGAGCATGGCCGTTCCCGAGGGCAAAACGGCCCGCTCGACATTATGTGCATAACCCTGGATACCCAAGATGAAGAAGATTGTTGTGCTGCTCGGCATGCTGCTGGCCCCCTGGTTCTCCTCTGCCGTTCAGGCTAAAGGGGAGGCCGGCGAATTTGACTATTACGCCATGGCGCTCTCCTGGTCACCGGAGCATTGCGCCATCAAGCCGGCCGACCGGGACCAATGTTCCCGCCAGCTGGGATTCGTGCTGCACGGGCTCTGGCCCCAGTATCAGCGCGGCTACCCGAGCAGCTGTAGCCGCGAGCGGCTGGATCCGGCGATGGAGCAGCAGTTTGCCGGGCTCTATCCCAGCCGCTTCCTCTATCGCCATGAGTGGGAGAAGCACGGCACCTGCTCCGGTCTGAGCCAGCGCGACTTTCATCAGCTGGCCAGCGACCTGCGCCAGAAAGTGAAGATCCCGGCCGCCTATCAGTCCCCTGCCGAGCCGCTGCGCAAGAGCCGTTTCCAGCTCAAGGCGGATCTGGCCAGTGCCAACGACTGGCTGGCCCCGGACAACATCACGGTGGCCTGCGCCGATGGGGGTCGATTCCTGCGGGAGGTCTATATCTGCATCAACAAGGAGGGGACGGCAGCCGTCACCTGTTCCGACGAGATGCAAAAGCGCGAGTTGCGCTCCTGCGGTCAGCCGGACTTCCTGCTGCGCAGCGTACGTTGACCACTTATCTTCATCAGGCCCCTCGCGGGCCCGATGTGCAATGAGGGTATGGGAAAGGAGTCTGATCAATGAAGAGCAAGCAAGGATTTTCGGGCGAGGAGCGGACGCTGCTGCTCGGCGTGAAAGGGGTGGGGCCCACCGTCATCAGGCGGCTTGAACAGCTTGGTTACCACAATCTGGCGCAATTGGCCGAGGCCGACACCGGCCATATCGTGCAACTGGTGGCCAGCATGCTGGGCTCGACCTGCTGGCAGAACAGCCCGCAGGCCCGGGCGGCCATCGATGGGGCCATCGCCCTGGCGCGCAGCCAGGTCGGCGGCGTCACTCCCGAGCGGCAAGAGGCGACATCATGACGCTGTTTGCCGAACTGGGGCTGCGCTACCCCATCATTCAAGCCCCCATGGCCGGTGTTCAGGACAGCGCACTGGCACTGGCCGTGACTCGGGCCGGCGCGCTGGGCTCATTGCCTGCAGCCATGCTGAGCCTCGCCACCTTGCGCGAAGAGCTGACCCGGCTGGCGGCGAGCGGGGGGGCATTCAACATCAACTTCTTCTGTCATC